>NZ_JBSVVZ010000002.1:0-182250 GCF_054071875.1 Pseudomonas sp. SDO524_S393
AACGTCAATAGAGCCAAACAACACCGCTCTACCAACTCCCTCCAGGCTTCGATGACCTGAAGCAACTCGCTTTCGAAACCTACTTAACTCATTGAAACTCAAGGAGTTTTCCGTTTCGACTGCGCCGGAAGTGGGGCGAATTATAGACAGATAAAATTCGACGTCAACACTTAATTTGAGTTTTCTATCAGCCCACCTGAATTCTCTAAACACCCCACCTCATATAAAGCCTCAGTGGAATAATTGAGCAGTATATTGCTCACACCTAAACAGTTAAGCATCATAGCGTCCTCTGCTTCTCTAATATGACTTCGGACAAACAATCAATGACCACCCCACCCCGCAGCCTGGCCACGGTATTCTTTCCTGTAGGCCTGCTGTTGATCGCCATGGCCTCCATCCAGTCCGGCGCATCACTGGCCAAAAGCATGTTTCCTATCGCTGGTGCCCAAGGCACCACTGCACTACGCCTCATCTTCGCCAGTGTCATCATGCTGCTTCTACTGCGTCCATGGCGCGCCAGGCTCACCGCCAAGTCTCTGCGCACCGTGGTGGTCTACGGGCTGGCGCTCGGCGGCATGAACCTTCTCTTCTATATGTCACTGCGCAGCGTTCCGCTGGGTATTGCCGTTGCCTTGGAATTTACCGGCCCGTTGGCCGTAGCGATCTATTCGTCAAGGCGTGCGATAGACTTCCTGTGGATCGGCCTCGCAATCATCGGCCTCCTTCTGCTCATCCCAATAGGACAAGCCAGCAATGGGGTCGACCTGGTCGGCGCAGCCTACGCACTCGGCGCCGGCGTCTGCTGGGCGCTCTATATTCTGTTCGGCCAGAAGGCCGGGAATGACAACGGCGTACAAACCGCCGCCCTCGGCGTAATGATCGCTGCGCTATTTGTGGCGCCCATCGGCATCATCCATGCCGGGACCGCGCTACTGACCCCCGCCTTGATCCCCCTCGCGATCGGCGTCGCCATCCTGTCTACCGCATTGCCTTACACCCTGGAAATGGTCGCGCTCACCCGCCTCCCCGCCCGCACATTCGGCACACTTATGAGCATCGAGCCGGCATTCGGTGCGTTATCTGGATTGTTATTCCTTCACGAGCACTTGTCCCTCGCTCAATGGCTGGCCATCACCTGCATTATCCTGGCCTCTGTCGGTGCCACGTTGACGATGCGCAAGGACTCAACGCCGCCGGTTGCAGCCGATTGACCGATCTTTGCAGGTAGCTCTGGCATTTACCGCTCATTTAGGCCATGTTTAGGCCGTAAACGAATGTCATTCATGGAGAATTTCGACAAGGACAGCGCGAACGCTACACTCGAGAGCGAGTAAAGCCTGCTTCCAGCACGGTTGCGAAGCGGCTATTAAGGATAGGAATGAAGCGAATTTTGATACTGTTGATGGTCATGGCCATCGCTGGCTGCGCCGCGACCACCAAAACAGAAGTGAAACGGGGTAAAAAAGGGCTGCACATCAACTGTTCCGGCCTGTCTTCTTCCTGGGACCAGTGCTACACCAGTGCAACCAACTCATGCGGCGCCAAGGGTTATCGGGTCATCGCCAAGTCCGGTGACAATTCGGAAGAACCCGGGGACTACCCTTTCGGTCTCAACCCTGCCGGCTATACCAGCCGCAGCATGATCGTCATCTGCAAGTAACAGTCCGAGCAGCCACCAGGCTGCTCCCATTAAATTCCCGCGACAGACCCAACCCTTCACGACGCTGCGGCTAAACTCCTGCTCGACACATGAGCCCGTGGAGTTCCCATGACACCCAACAAGAAGGTCGTATTGGTCGTAGGCGCCGGAGACGCAACCGGCGGTGCCATTGCCAAGCGCTTCGCCCGCGAAGGTTATGTCGCCTGTGTAACCCGGCGCAGCGCCGAAAAACTGCAACCTCTGATCGACAGTATTCATGCGGCAGGCGGGGAAGCGCATGGCTTTGCCAGCGACGCGCGAAAAGAAGAAGACGTCATCGCCCTGATCGAACAGATTGAAACCGAACTTGGCCCCATTGAAGCCTTCGTTTTCAACATCGGGGCCAACGTGCCTTGCAGCATCCTTGAAGAGACCGCCCGCAAGTATTTCAAGATCTGGGAAATGGCCTGTTTTTCCGGTTTCCTGAATGCGCGCGAAGTGGCCAAGCGCATGGTCACCCGTAATCGCGGCACCATTCTTTTTACCGGTGCGACCGCAGGCTTGCGTGGAGGCGCCGGCTTCGCTGCATTCGCGGGCGCCAAACACGGTATTCGGGCGCTCGCTCAAAGCATGGCCCGTGAGCTCGGCCCCAGAAATATCCACGTCGCCCATATCGTGGTCGACGGGGCAATCGACACCGAATTCATTCGCGACAACTTCCCGCAGAAATATGCCCTCAAAGACCAGGACGGCATTCTCGACCCCATGCATATCGCCGAGAACTACTGGTACCTGCACAGCCAGCCACGGGATGCCTGGACCTTTGAACTGGACCTGCGCCCCTGGAATGAACCCTGGTAAGCCCTCCCATAACAATAAACAGCGAGCAGCGACCATGAGCAAAACCCTGGAGTTCTTCTTCGACCTTGGCAGCCCTGCCACTTATCTGGCCCACACCCAACTACCGTCTCTGTGCGCCGAAACCGGTGCCCGGCTGATATACCAGCCGATGCTGCTGGGCGGGGTCTTCAAAGCCACCGGCAACGCGTCCCCCATCACCATACCCGCCAAGGGCCGTTACATGTTCGACGACCTGGCGCGCTACGCACAACGCTACAACGTCCCCCTCAAGTTCAGCCCGCACTTCCCCATCAATACACTGATGCTGATGCGCGCCGTTACCGGCATGCAATTGCACCGGCCCGAACGTTTCCACGAGTTTGTCGACTGCCTGTTCCACGCCCTCTGGGTCGAAGGCCGCGACCTGGGGGACCTGACCGTCGTGGCGGCAGTGCTGACCGCGCATGGTTTTGATCCCGAAGGAATCCTCGCCCTGGCCAACGACGAGGCCGTCAAAACCGCCCTCAAGGACAAGACCGAACAAGCCGTACAACGCGGCGTATTCGGCGCGCCCAGCCTGTTTGTAGGCGATCGGCTGTTCTTTGGTCAGGACCGTCTGGAGTTTGTGCGCGAAGCACTACGTTAAATCTCGATCGCCAAACGCCCCTGCGCGCCACTTGCCAGTAAATCGTAGGCGGCATTTACCGTGTGCAGGTCGAAACGGCGGGGGTCCAGGATGGGCTTGAGCTTGCCGGCATCGATCAAACCGGCGGCCTTGGCAAGAATCTCGCCGTGGTGCTCACGCCCCTTGCCCGTCAACAGCGGCAACAACGTAAAGACGCCCGAGTAAGTCGCACCACGGAACGACAACGGTGCCAAGCTGTGCTGGCCCCAACCCAGGCAACTCACGACATGGCCGACATACGTTCTGGCCGCGCGAAAAGACGCATCCAGGCTCTCCCCACCCACCGTGTCATACACGATGTCAAACCCTTCGCCAGCAGTGTATTGCTCCACGTAAGCCTCCACCGTCTGTTGCTGGTAATCGATAAACGTGGCTCCCAGGCCCTCGATCACAGCGCGATGCCTGGCGGAGCCTGTCGCAAAGACCTCTGCACCATGGGCAATCGCCAGTTGCACCGCAACATGTCCCACCCCGCCCGCGCCGCCCTGGATCAAGACCTTGTGCCCTGCGCCTACCCGGGCACGGTCCACCAGCCCTTCCCATGCGGTAATCAGCACCAACGGCAGCACCGCCGCTTCGCGCATGCTCAAGGTCTCCGGCTTTTTGGCCAACAGACGCGCGTCGACCGCAGCGTATTCAGCCAGCGAGCCCTGTGCACCACCGATCCCTGTTGCCAGCGCGTAGACTTCATCACCCACATGCCATTCACCAACGCCAGCGCCCACCGACGCTACCGTGCCCGCCAGGTCCATGCCGATCACGGCCGGCAAGGGCTGTCGGGCATGGGCGGCCTGACCTGCGCGAATTTTCCCATCCAGCGGGTTAAGGCCGCTGGCACGAATCCTCACCAACACCTGCCCTTCGCCCGCCACCGGCTTGGCCATCGTCGTCAATCGGAACGGCGCATCGACCGTGTCCACTACCAGCGCCTGCATTTCAGTTGTATCAGTCATGTCGATGATCTCGGGTGTCTAGGGAATGAGGCCATCATCCCCGCGCTTCTCCATGCCGATAAGACACTAAAAAGCTATAGTGCCCATGCGCATACGGCATGAATCGGACACCCCATGGACAAACTCAACGCAATGGCGATTTTCGTTCGAGTCATCGAACGCGGCAGTTTTTCCGCCGTCGCCCGGGAACTGCACACCACCCAGCCGACCATCAGCAAAATCCTGCGCGCCCTGGAAACCGAACTGGGTGGCAAGCTGATCTCCCGCAGCACACGTCAACTGTCTCTCACTGATGAGGGGCAGCGGTACTACAACCATTGCCGGAAAATCCTAGCCGCCGTAGACGCTGCCGAGCACAGCTTCCAGACCGGCAAAGAGACCATTGCGGGCCCTTTGCGTATCGGCTCTTCCGTCAGCTTCGGTCGCCTGCACATTGCAGCACGCCTCGCGGGCTTCCTGCAGCGCTACCCCGACGTACAGGTGGACCTTCAACTCAGCGATCAATTGCAAGATCTGGTCAGCGAAGGGCTGGACGTGACCCTGCGCATCGGCGAACTGCGCGACAGCGGCCTGATCGCCCGGCAAATCGGCACCACCCATCGCATCACCGTCGCCAGCCCGGCTTATCTCGCCAGGCACCCTGCCCCGCAAACCCCGCAGGACCTGACGCAGCACAATTGCCTGCTGTTCAGTCTGTTGAGCAGCCAGAACCAATGGATCTACCAGAAAGAAGGGATACAGCAAGCGGTGCGCATCACCGGCAACGCCCAGAGCAATAACTCCGAGGCGGTGCGAGAGATGGTGTTGACCGGGCTCGGCATTGCGCTGTCGCCCCTCTGGCTGTTCTACGATGATTTGAAGGCCGGCCGCGTGGTCGCGCTGCTGCCGGACTACACCCCATCGTCACTGCCGATCCACGCGGTGTTGGCAGCCAATCGGCGCCAGTCGGCCCGGGTCAAGGCGTTTGTCGACTACATGGCCGACGCCCTGGCCCTGGCCCCCGAGCTACAACCGATCAGATAGCTGCGGTACGCACCTGCAGCCACTCCAGCGCAGCACCACTCACCAACGGACTCAGGCGCTCACGCACCTCGGCGTGGTAGGCGTTGAACCACTCACGCTCATCCGCCGTCAGCAGCGACGGCACCAGGCAGCGGGTATCAATCGGGCAAAGCGTCAGGGTTTCGAACTTGAGAAACTCGCCGAACTCGGTCTTGCCCGCCTCACGGTTCAACACCAGGTTTTCGATACGCACGCCCCAGCGGCCCGGACGGTACGTACCGGGTTCAATTGAAGTGATCATGCCCGGCTGCATCGCGGTTTGCGGCGCGGTGGCCGCTTGGTAGGCGATGACCTGCGGCCCCTCATGCACATTGAGGAAATAACCGACACCGTGACCTGTACCGTGGCCGTAGTCCACGCCTTCAGCCCAGATCGGCGCACGCGCAATCGAGTCCAGCAGCGGCGACAGAATGCCCTTGGGAAACTGCGCGCGGGACAAGGCAATCACGCCTTTGAGCACCCGCGTGCAATCACGCTTCTGCTCATCGCTCGGCGTACCGATCGGCACCATGCGCGTGATGTCCGTGGTACCGCCCAGGTACTGACCACCCGAGTCGATCAGCAACAGGCCATCGCCTTCGATCAGCGCATGTTCTTCTTCGGTGGCGCGGTAATGCGGCATTGCTCCATTGGCGTTGAACCCGGCAATGGTATTGAAGCTCAACGACACATACCCCGGGCGACGCATCCGCGCGGCCGTCAGGTGTTCATCGATCGTCAGCTCGGTGATGCGCTCGCGCCCCAGCGCACTGTCCAGCCAGGCGAAAAATTCGCACAGTGCCGCGCCGTCCTGCTCCATGGCCAGACGGATATGCTCCGCATCGGCCAGGCTCTTGCGCGACTTGGCCAAGGTAGTCGGGTTCAACCCTTCGACCAGCTTGACGCCCGCATCGAGGTTTTCCAGCAACCCGGCGGTCACCCGCGCCGGGTCAACCTGCAGGCTGGCGCCCGCGGGTACCGCACGCAGCCCATCGGCCACTTCACTGTAGTCGCGCAGGGTCACGCCATCCTGCGCCAGCACGGCCCGCAATTCGGCGTCGACCTTACTCAGCGCCACGAACAGCGTGGCCTGCTGCTGGCTGATCAGGGCAAACGAGACAAACACCGGGTTGAACGAAACATCCCCGCCACGCAGGTTGAACAGCCAGGCGATGTCATCCAGGGTAGCGATGAAATGCCAGTCGGCACCCTTCTCTTTCAGGCTGGCGCGCAACGCGGCGAGTTTGTCGCCACGACTGAGCGTGGCCTGCGGCGGCAAATGTTGATAGATCGGCTGATCCGGCAGGCTCGGGCGGTCCTTCCAGACTTCATTCAACAGGTCGATGTCGGTACGCAAGCGCGCACCGCGCTCGGCCAGCTTGCAGCCCAAGGTACGCGCCGAGGCCACGGCCATGACCGCACCGTCCACCGCCACCACACCGCCTTCGGGGGTTTGCTCGGCCAACCACTCCAGCGGCCCGGGTTGACCAGGCTGCAGTTTCACCAGTTCGATGCCACTGCCCTTGAGTTCCTTCGTCGCCTGCTCCCAGTAACGACTGTCGGCCCAGACACCGGCGAAATCCGCAGTGACAATCAACGTGCCGACCGAGCCATGAAAACCCGACAACCATTGACGGCCCTGCCAGTAACCCGGCAGGTATTCAGACAAATGCGGGTCAGCCGACGGCACCAGCAGGGCGTGAATGCCCTCGCGGCTCATCAGCTCACGGGTATGCGCCAGGCGCTGGGGGACCGTTCCATGGGTCAAAGGCTGCGTACTCATTGTTTCTCCTGCTAACCACGAATAATTGTTATGTGTTCGCCCAAAACGCCGGCGCACTGGCGAGAGCGGCCTTGATCAGGCCAACGGCCTGGTCAATATCCTGCTCGGTGGTAAACCGGCCCAGACTCAGCCGAATGGTGCGACCGGCACTGCGCGCATCATGCCCCAGTGCCAGAAGCACGTGGGACGGCGCATTACTGGCCGAGTTGCAGGCCGAGGTGGCCGAAAACGCGATGCCCGCGCTCAGCGCTGCGGCATTGAACTCGCCGTCATCGAAGGTCAGGCTCAGCGTATGGGGAATGCGCTGGGACGGGCTGCCGTTGAGCCGTACCCCCGCGACCGAGGCGAGTTGGTCCAGCAGGCGCTGGCGCAAGGCGACAATCGTGGCCTTCTCTTCGGCAAACGCCTGCGCAGCCAGGGCAAACGCGGTGCCCATGCCGGCAATCTGATGCGTCGCCAGGGTACCGGAACGCAAGCCGCCCTCATGGCCGCCGCCATGAATCTGCGCCAACACCTTCTGTTGCGCACGCGGGCCGACATACAACGCGCCGATGCCTTTGGGGCCATACAGCTTGTGGGCAGAAAACGACATCAGGTCCACCGGCCACTGGGCCAGATCGATGGCCACCTTGCCCGCGCCCTGTGCCGCATCCACATGCAGCAACGCGCCATGCTCACGCACCCGCGCGCCAATGGCCGGGATGTCATTCAGGGTGCCCAACTCGTTGTTCACCAGCATCAGCGACACCAGAAAAGTGTCATCACGCAACGCTTCGCTCACCGCCTCGGCACTGATCAAACCGTTGGCATCCGGTACCAGGAAGGTCACGGCCACGCCGGCTTCCTGCAATTGCCGGGCGGTGTCCAGCGTGGCCTTGTGTTCGATCTGGCTGGTGATGATATGCCCACCCGCCACGCCCCGCGCCTGGGCCACGCCCTTGATCGCCAGGTTGTTGGATTCCGTGGCGCCGGACGTCCACACGATCTGCCCGGGCTGGGCACCGACCAGTTCCGCCACCTGGCGACGCGCCTGCTCAACCGTTTGCCGGGCCGCCTGACCGAACGCATGGGAACTGGACGCAGGGTTGCCGAAATTGGCGTTGAAGCCCAGGCATTCAACCATCACCTGGATGACCCGCTCATCCACCGGCGTGGTGGCGGCGTAGTCGAAATACAACGGACGTTTATTCATGACAGTCAAGACTCGCAGAGCAGGTTCCCGAGAGCAGGGCCTCAGGGGCATCGACCGGGACAGGGGCCGTCAGGTTTAACCGATCGAATGCCGTTGAAGAAAGACCACTTTATTGCAAATGTGCGTAGGAACGCTCCTGATTTCAGCTTAACAGACTGCAGTCATGCCATGGAAAACAAAAAGCCCGAGGTTTCTCAGTGGAAGCCTCGGGCTTTTTGTCGTCGACACGCGAGCTCAACTGGGGCGACCGTGCAAGGTCACACTGCGTTCGGCGTTCATTTCACCCTGCTGATCAAAGCTGTAGGACTTCTGCGGTTGCCCCATCAACGCAGCACGCTGCTGCTGGTATTCATCGAACGACAACCCTCGCCGGCTCAACGCTTCCAGCGCCAATTGTTTCGTCTCATCCGCCGTGTAGGGCCGCAGTTCGGGTGAAGGATGGGTCGCACATCCAGCCAAGACAGCGGTGACAAGCAATAACGAAACAGCGAGAAATCGGTTCATGGCGAGGGCCCTGCAAAGGAGGTTTCGAGTCAATGAACACAGGCTACTCCCGCCCCTTCACGCTGAAAAATCAACGTCCGTGATAGTCGCTATCAACCGTAGAAGCACCTTCGATAGCCGCACGCACATATCTCTTTATGATCTATAAATATGGAAATACGTTCGTTTACGGAATAAAAACAACCCTCTATAAATGACCTCAACACCCGCCACTGTTGGCCACGCAACTGTTGCCCCAGCAACAGCCATTCAACAAAACACCAGTCAGACAACAGCCGCATTTTTCAGCAGGAAGCTTGCAGCCCGCGTTCCCCAAGGGTTGCAGCCATTGGTACAGCTCTTGCTCAAGCCGTCCTACTTCTTTTGCTGTGAACCACTGTTGAAAAAGGAACTGTTCATGACCCGTCCCCTGAATGTCGTTGCCCTCTCCGGCGGAACCTGGCGCCCGTCCCGCACCCTCGTACTGACCCAAGCCGTGTTGACCGCATTGGCCGCCCAGCTGCCGATCCAGCCCACCGTGATCGAACTGGGCGACATTGCCCGGCCATTGGGCGGCGCACTGTCCCGCGATGAACTGCCCGCAGAGGTCGAAGCGCAACTGTTGGCCATCGAACAGGCGGACTTGCTGATCGTCGCAGCACCGGTCTATCGCGGCTCCTACCCGGGCTTGCTCAAGCATCTGTTCGATCTGATCGGCCTCAATGCGTTGATCAACACCCCGGTGTTGTTGGCCGCCACTGGAGGCAGCGAGCGCCACGCCCTGGTCCTCGACCACCAACTGCGGCCGCTGTTCAGCTTCTTCCAGGCCTTGACCCTGCCGATTGGCGTGTACGCCACCGAGGCGGACTTCACCGACTATCAAATCACCAGCGAGCTGCTCAAGGCGCGCATTCAACTGGCGGCGGAACGTGCAGCCCCTTTGTTTGCGGCGCATGCCCCTTCTCTGCGCAAAATTGCCTAAGGATTTGTCATGGATGTTTTCTGGTTTCTGCCGACTCACGGCGACGGTCATTTCCTGGGCACCACCCAAGGCGCACGCCCCGTCACCCTCAACTACCTGAAACAAGTCGCGCAAGCGGCTGACAGCCTGGGTTACCACGGCGTATTGATTCCCACCGGACGCTCGTGCGAAGACTCCTGGGTCATCGCCTCGGCGCTGGTGCCGCTGACCGAACGCCTGCGCTACCTGGTCGCCATTCGCCCCGGCATCATCTCGCCCACCGTCTCCGCGCGCATGGCAGCAACCCTGGACCGCCTGTCCAACGGCCGCCTGCTGATCAACGTCGTGACCGGCGGCGACCCCGACGAAAATCGCGGTGACGGCAGCTTTCTCGACCACAGTGAACGCTACGAAGTCACCGACGAATTCCTCAGGATCTGGCGCCGCGTGTTGCAGGGCGAATCCGTGGATTTCGAAGGCAAACACCTGCGCGTACAGAATGCCAAGGCCCTCTATCCACCCGTGCAGAAGCCTTATCCACCGCTGTATTTCGGCGGCTCTTCCGACGCGGCCCATGACCTGGCCGCCGAACAGGTGGACGTGTACCTCACCTGGGGCGAGCCGCCCGCCGCCGTCGCGGAAAAACTCGCCGACGTGCGTGAACGCGCCGCCCGCCACGGTCGCACGGTGAAGTTCGGTATTCGTCTGCATGTGATCGTGCGCGAAACCGAAGAAGAGGCCTGGAAGGCCGCCAACAAACTGATCGAACACATCAGCGATGACACCATCGCCGCCGCGCAGAAATCGTTCTCGCGCTTTGACTCCGAAGGCCAACGACGCATGGCGGCCCTGCACGATGGGCGCCGCGACAACCTGGAAATCGCCCCCAACCTGTGGGCCGGTGTCGGCCTGGTACGCGGCGGTGCCGGCACCGCGCTGGTGGGCAACCCGCAGCAAGTGGCCGCGCGCATCAAGGAATATGCGGACCTGGGCATCGAAAGCTTCATTTTCTCGGGCTACCCGCATCTGGAAGAAGCCTATCGCTTCGCCGAGCTGGTGTTTCCGCTGCTGCCGGAGCCCTACGCCAGCCTGGCCGGACGCGGCATCACCAACCTCACCGGTCCGTTCGGCGAAATGATTGCCAACGATGTATTGCCAGCCAAAGCCTAGGAACGTTGGGATCTGCTTTATGTGGGAGCCGGGCTTGCCCGCGATGCAGCCGACTCGGTTTTCCAGTGGTTGCCGGATGACGCCATCGCAGGCAAGCCAGCTCCCACATTTGGCCTCGATTACCCAAACAGACATTGAGGAACCCCAGCGTGACAGCCAAACCCCACAGCGTCCTGCCCTCCCCGTTGCAGACCGCCAAACTGCTGGCCGCCGAATTCGCCGTCACTGCCGTCGAACGTGACGAGCGTGGCGGCACCCCCAAGGCCGAACGTGACGCCCTGCGCCAAAGCGGCTTGCTGGCCCTGAGCATTCCCACTCAATACGGCGGCCTTGGCGCACGCTGGAGCGAGACCTTGGGCATCGTCCGCGAATTCGCCAAGGTCGACAGCTCCATCGCCCATGTCTTCGGCTTTCATCACTTGATGCTGGCCACGGTACGCCTGTTTGCGCGCCCGGACCAATGGCAACCCTGGTTTGAACAGACCGCGCGCAAAAACTGGTTCTGGGGCAACGCCCTCAACCCGCTGGACACACGCACCGTGGTCAAGGACTTCGGCGGCTGGCGCGAGTTCTCCGGCAAGAAGAGCTTCTGCTCCGGCGCCAGTGACTCGGAAATGCTCATTGCCTCGGCGGTGGACGAGACCGCCGGCGGCAAATTGCTGATTGCCGCGATCCCCAGTGGGCGCAGTGGCATTACCCTGCATAACGACTGGAACAATATTGGCCAGCGCCAGACCGACAGCGGCAGCGCCAGCTTCGAGCGCGTGCGCGTCGAAGAGTCGGAACTGCTGCTCGACCCAGGCCCGCTGAGCACACCGTTTGCCTGCCTGCGCCCGCTGATCGCCCAGCTGACCTTCACCCATATGTTCCTCGGCATTGCCGAAGGCGCCTTTGAAGAAGCGCGCAATTACACCCTCACCGAAACCCGCTCGTGGCATAAGTCCGCCGCCGAAGACGTGCGCCAGGACCCTTACGTGCTGCACCACTACGGCGAATTCTGGGTCGCCCTCGAAGGCGTGCGCCTGCTGGTGGAACGCGCCGCCGAGCAACTCGATCAGGCCTGGGCCAAGGGGCCCAACCTCAGCGAAAGCGAGCGCGGCCAACTGGCCATCGCCATCGCCACCGCCAAAGTCGCCGCCACACGCCAGGGCCTGGACCTGTGCAGCCGCCTGTTCGACGTCACCGGTGCGCGCTCCACCCACGCCTCGCTGCGCCTGGATCGCCATTGGCGCAACCTGCGCACCCAGACCCTGCACGATCCGGTGGACTACAAACTCCACGAACTCGGCGACTGGGCCTTGAACCAGTCCCTGCCCATTCCCACGTTCTACTCCTGAGAGAGGTGCCCATGCAGCTTTTGACCCTACCGCCCTCGCCCGCCCTCGCGACCTCGATCCGCGCCACGGCCCAGGTCTTCGAAGACCACAAGTCCCAGGCCTTGCTCGCGCACATCCAACAAGTGGCCCCCAGCGAAGCCAGCGTGCTGATCATCGGCGAAACCGGTACCGGTAAAGAGCTGGTGGCGCGGCATATCCACAACCTCAGCGCGCGGCGCAATCGACCGTTCGTGGCGGTGAACTGCGGCGCGTTCTCCGAATCCCTGGTAGAGGCCGAACTGTTCGGTCATGAAAAAGGCGCCTTCACCGGCGCCCTCAGCGCCAAGGCCGGCTGGTTCGAAGAGGCCAACGGCGGCACGCTGTTCCTGGACGAGATCGGCGATTTGCCGATGGCGATCCAGGTCAAGCTGCTGCGGGTCTTGCAGGAACGCGAAGTGGTGCGCCTGGGTTCACGCAAAAGCATTCCGATTGACGTGCGGGTACTGGCCGCGACCAACGTGCAACTGGAAAAAGCCATCAACGCCGGGCATTTCCGCGAAGACCTTTATTACCGACTCGATGTGGTCAGCCTGGAACTCAGCCCGCTGCGCGAGCGACCCGGCGATATCCTGCCGCTGACCCGGCATTTCATCGAAGCCTACAGCCAACGCCTGGGCTACGGCCCGATCACCATCAGCCGCGACGCCGAACACAAGCTCAAGAGTTACAGCTGGCCGGGCAATATCCGCGAGCTGGAAAACGTGATTCACCACACCCTGTTGATCTGCCGCAACGGCGTGATCGAGCGCGACGACCTGCGCCTGTCGAACATGCGCATCGAACGGCAGGACGACAGCCCACACGGCATCGACAACAGTGCCGAAGCACTGCTGGCCCGGGCGTTTCAAAAGTTGTTCGAGGAACAGGCCGGCGCCCTGCATGAAAAAGTCGAAGATGCCCTGTTGCGCGCCGCCTACCGCTTCAGCCATTACAACCAGGTGCACACCGCCAACCTGCTGGGCCTGAGCCGCAACGTCACGCGCACTCGCCTGATCAAGATCGGCGAGCTGGCGGTGAACAAGCGGCGGCCCGGGGAAAACGTGCAGGGCGAACGCATGCTGCATCTATCCATTTAGGCGGCAATGCAATGCGTCGTCATGGCTGCGCTCGAAACTGCGCAGCACCTGGAAGGAGCCGAACGACACCGCCTTGGCCTGGTGCGCGCGAATCAGGGTCCAGAAGTCTTCCTGGCCCTGCTCGAAACACTCGAACGCCGCCTCCCCGTCCGCGCGGGTTTGCCATTGCAGGCTATTAAGCACCCGACGACCGTCTTCACTCACCTGCACGCTCGCACTCAGGAAACCACTGTGGCCCTGAGCCAGACGCTCGCTTTGAGTGGACAGCGCCGCCACCAGGGCATCGTGCTGGCCAGGCTCGATGTGGAATTCGATCAGCTGATAAAAACTACGATTCTTCTCTGATATCTGCATGAACATTCCCCTCTCTACTGTAGGCAGAATCTTGCGATTCGATGCAACGCAGGGTAAAACCTTGAGTTAACTCGAGGTCAAGCATTGTTTCGGAGTTTTTCCATGCTCAACAAGGAACTTACCGTCGGCCAACTGGCGGCCCGCAGCGGCGTGGCCGTGACGGCCCTGCACTTTTACGAAACCAAGGGGTTGATCAAGAGCAACCGCAACGCCGGCAACCAGCGGCGCTATCCACGGGATGTGCTGCGACGGGTGGTGGTGATCAAGATCGCCCAGCGCCTGGGCATTCCCTTGGCGACCATTGGCGAGACCTTGCAGACGCTGCCGAATGGACGCACGCCGAATGTCCAGGATTGGGAGCGCTTGTCGGCGCTGTGGCGGGAAGATTTGGATGAGCGCATCAACAAACTGATGTTGCTGCGCGACAAACTCAACGGTTGCATTGGTTGCGGGTGTCTGTCGCTGGAAGCCTGCCCGTTGCGCAATCAGGACGACAAGCTGGGCGAATGCGGCCCGGGTGCCCAATTGCTTGAGCCCACCTCCGAGACCTGAAGGCTGGCCTCATCGCTCCCACGCAGCGTGGGAGCGATCAGTTATCAGAAACCCGGCGCGATCTGGCCCTTGTAGCGCGTCAGGATGAACTGGCGCACGTCATCGGAGTTCAGCGCCTTGGCCAGTTTCTGGATGCGCGGGTCGTTGATGTTGTCCGGGCGTGCCACCAGGAACTCGATATACAGGTCCTTGCCCTTCTCTACGATCAACGCACTGTTGGTGTCGATCCCCGCCTCCAGGGCGTAGTTGGCAAACACGAATGCCAGGTCCACCTGGCTCACCGACCGGGCCAGCAAGGCACCTTCCAGCTCGCGGATTTTCAGGTGCCTGGGGTTTTCGGCGATATCGCGCTGGGTGCTCAAGGTATTGCTCGGATCCTTGAGTTTGATCAGGCCCGCTTCGTGCAAAAGCACCAGGGCGCGGCCGGTATTGACCGGGTCATTGGGGATCGACACCGTGGCGCCGTCCTTCAGCTCGGCGATGCTTTTGATCTTGGTCGAATACGCGCCGAACGGTTCGATGTGCACCCCCACCACCGGCACCAGGTCGGTGTGGCGGGTCTTGTTGTAGTCGTCGAGGAACGGGCGGTACTGATAGTAGTTGGCATCGAGGTTCTTCAACGCCAGTTGCTGGTTGGGCTGGATGAAGTCTGTGAAAACCTTGATCTGCAGGTCGACACCTTCCTTGTCCAGCACCGGTTTGACGAACTCCAGGATTTCCGCGTGGGGCACGGGCGTTGCGCCCACTACCAGCTTTTCATTGGCGAAGGCATTGAATGACAGCACAGCGGCCAGTACGGCCAACGTTTTTTTCATGATTGCTCCAAAGGCAGACGTTATAAAAATCAACGGCGGCTGTATCGCGCCACCAAACGATCACCGGTCATCTGCAGGGCCTGGACCAGCACCAGCAACAGCACCACGGTGACGACCATCACATCGGTCTGGAACCGCTGATAACCGTAGCGAATGGCCAGGTCACCCAAGCCTCCGCCACCGATCACCCCGGCCATGGCGGTGTAATCCACCAGCACGATCGCCGTGACAGTCACCGCCGCCAGCAACCCTCCCCGGGCTTCCGGCAACAGGGTGTGGCGGATCACTTGCCACGTACTGGCGCCCATGGACTGGGTCGCCTCCACCACACCGCGATCGACCTCCCGCAGCGCGGTTTCCACCAGCCGCGCAAAGAACGGCGTACACCCCACCACCAGCGGCGGGATAGTGCCGGGCACGCCGAGGGAAGTGCCCAACAGCAAGGTGGTCAGCGGGATCAACACAATCAGCAGGATGATGAACGGCAGCGAACGCAGCACGTTGACCACCACCGACAGCAACCGGTACACCACCAGGGCTTCGTGCAATTGGCGCTTGCCGGTCAGAAACAGCAGCACACCCAGGGGCAACCCCAGCAGCACGGTAAAACCCAGGGCCGCGGCGAGCATGCTCAGGGTCTCCAGGCACGCCTGGCCGATGTCGGCCCAATAGATGTTCTTGAACAGTTCAGCCATGGCTCACGACCAGTCATGGCGCGGCGGTTTGACGCCGTTGAGCAGCCAGTTGCCCACCACGTGGTACTTCCAGCGCACCGGGTCGTGCAGTGTGTGTACCCGCGCGTTGCGCCAGTGCCGGTCGAAGTTGTGCTTTTTCAAGGTGGAGCGGGTGCCGCCGAGTTCGAACAGTTTGTTGCTGGCCTCGATGGCGATCTCGGTAGTCAGCACCTTGGCCCGGGCCACGGCCAGGGACGCCTGGGCGACGCTGTGTTCATCCGGCGCCGGGCGCGCGGCATCCAGCGCAAGACCGGCGCGTTCCAACAGCGCTTCGGCAGCTTCCAGCCGAATATCCAGGGCGCCGACCTGAATAATAGTGAGTGGGTCTTCACTGGCTTTTTCCACGCCGGCATCGATCCAGGGCCGCGCAAACTGCTGCACGAACTGCACGGTGTCACGCAGCGCCGCGCGGGCAATGCCGGCGTCGATGGCGGCGGTGGTCAGTTGCGCGAACGGTCCGGCCAGGGTGGGCGAATCGTAGGATTTATGGGTAGGGAACAAATTGAATGCCGGTACCCGCAGGTTTTGCGCCAGTACCGTGCCGCTGGACGTGGTGCGCTGGCCCATGCTGTCCCAGTCGTCGACCACCACCAGCCCTTCGGTACCGCGCGGTACGAAGGCCAACTGGGCGTTCTGTTGGTCGTCCAGCGCCAGCACCGCCAGCCAATGGGCATACAGCGAACCGGTGCAATAGCCCTTGCGTCCGTTGATCACATAGCCATCGCCTTCGCGGCGAATCGTCGCCTGGATGTCCTGCACGTTCTTGCCGCCGGTTTCCGACAGCGCATTGGCGAAACGATGGCCTTGCAGCGCCAGACCGAAGAAGTGCGCCTGCTGCTCGGGAGTGCCTTGCAGGCGAATGTCTTCCAGCAGGCAATAGTGGTTCTGCGGGATCTGCCCCAGGGAAGGGTCCGCTGCCGAAATGATCGCGATCACCTGCGCCAGTACCGCGTACGACACCTGGGCCCCGCCGAACTCACGCGGCACGCTGATGCCCCACAGGCCACTGTTGGAATACAGGTCCACCACGTCGGCGGGCACCTGGCGGGTGCGGTCACGTTCGGCGTCCTGCTCCAGCAGCGCAGCGGCCACACGGTGCGCCACGGCAATGGCTTGGGCTTCGTCGCGGATCAGCTCGGCACGGGGGGTATGGATCGGGTAATCGGCAGATACAGGCAGTACAGACATACAACGCTCTCGGGCGAATGGTTTGCCTGGGCTATTGCAGCTTCTGTGCCCGCGGCCCCGGGCCCGTCAATACGGGCATTCATGGGGCTCAGCGGATCCAATCACGCACGTGGCGCAGCAAACTGCCCGTTCACTGTTGCATGGCCGACACCTCGTCGGCTCTCACAACACCGCGGGTTCCTGCATCACACTTCATGAACAACCCTTCCACGCTTTCCCCCTTGCCCCGAACGGCGGGTGATTCCACGATGCAGGCAATCATCACAAGGAGTCATTCCATGTTCGCCGGTTTCCAAAAAGACCAGTGCCACGTCAACGGCGTGGACATCAGCTACCGCAAAGGCGGTACAGGTCCCGGTCTGCTCCTGCTGCACGGGCACCCGCAAACCCATGTCATCTGGCACAAGGTGGCTGAACAACTGGCCGAGCACTTCACCGTGGTCGCCGCTGACTTGCGGGGTTACGGCGACAGCAGCAAGCCGCCGGCCGATGAGCGGCACGTCAACTATTCGAAACGGGAAATGGCGCGGGACGGCGTCGAACTGATGAGCGTCCTGGGCTTCGACACGTTCTCGGTGCTGGCCCACGACCGGGGCGCCCGGGTCGCTCACCGGCTGGCCCTGGACCACCCTCAGACCGTGCAACGCATGGTGTTGCTGGACATCGCGCCCACCCTGTCGATGTACGCCCAGACCAACGAAGCCTTTGCCCGCGCCTACTGGCACTGGTTCTTCCTGATCCGCCCGGCGCCGTTGCCCGAAGCCCTGATTGAAAGCAACCCCGAGCAGTACCTGCGCAGCGTGATGGGCAGCCGCAGCGCCGGGCTCAAGCCGTTCACCGACGAAGCCTTCGCCGAATACGCGCGCTGCCTCAAGCTGCCGGGCGCCGCCACCGGTATCTGCGAAGACTACCGCGCGGCCGCCGGCATCGACCTTGAGCACGACCAGGCGGATATCGACGCCGGCCATCACCTCAACCTGCCGTTGCTGGTGATGTGGGGCGCCGAAGGCACCGTGGGCCGCTGTTTCGAGCCGCTCGAGGAGTGGCAGAAAGTCGCCACCGACGTGCGTGGCAAAGCCCTGCCGGCCGGCCATTACATTGCTGAAGAAATCCCTGAAATATTGCTGGGCGAAGTCCTGACCTTCCTTCGCTGAGCCCGATCAACCCCTGACCTGATGGCCCCGCCTCGCAGGCTTGAAAAAGCCTGCGACGGGGTTTGCTTGCCCCAAAAAACACCGCGAGATAATAACAATGACAATCAAAAAACTGCTGGGAACCCTGTATGTCCAGGTGCTCATCGCCATCGCGCTGGGTGTGTTGATCGGCCATCAGTGGCCCCAGGTCGGCATCGACCTCAAGCCGCTCGGCGACGGCTTCATCAAATTGATCAAGATGATCATCGGCCCGATCATCTTCTGTACGGTGGTGTCCGGCATCACCAGCATGCACGACGTGAAACAGGTGGGCCGGGTCGGTGGCAAGGCGCTGTTGTACTTCGAAATCGTCTCTACCATCGCCCTGCTGATCGGCATTCTCGCCGCGCACCTGTTGCACCCGGGCGTCGGCTTCAACATCGACGTGAAGACTCTCGACAGCTCAGCCATCGCCGGCTTCGTCGGCCAGGCGCAGCACAGCGAAGGCCTTACCGGCTTCTTGTTGAACGTGATTCCGGGCACCTTTTTCGACGCGTTCGCCAAGGGCGAGATTCTGCCGGTGCTGTTCATTTCCCTGCTGTTCGGCCTGGGCCTGGTGATGGTCGGTGAAAAGGCGCGGCCACTGGTGACGGTGATCAACCAGGCCAGCGAAGTGTTCTTCCGCATCGTCGGCATGATCAGCCGCGTGGCACCGATCGGCGCGTTCGGCGCCATTGCCTTCACCATCGGCAAATACGGCGTGGGCTCGTTGCTGCCACTGCTGAAACTGGTAGGTACGTTCTATCTCACTGCGTTTTTCTTTGTCACGGTGATCCTGGGCAGCGTCGCCCGCTATGCCGGGTTCAGCATTTTCAAACTGCTGGGTTACATCAAGTCGGAACTGCTGATTGTGCTGGGCACCAGCTCGTCGGAATCGGCATTGCCGCAACTGATCCAGAAACTCGAAAGCCTTGGCGCCTCCAAGGGCGTGGTGGGCATCGTGGTGCCGACCGGCTACACCTTCAATCTGGACGGCACCAACATCTATATGACCCTTGCGGTGCTGTTCCTGGCCCAGGCCACCAACATCCACCTGCCGCTGGAACAGCAACTGACCTTGCTGGCGGTGGCCATGCTCACCTCCAAGGGCGCCGGCGCCGTGGTGGGTGCGGGCTTCGTGGCGCTGGCCGCGAGCCTGGCGGTGGTGCCGACGGTGCCGGTGGCAGCGATGGTGCTGATCCTGGGCGTCGACCGCTTCATGGCCGAATGCCGTTCGCTGACCAATATCATCGGCAACGCCGTGGCCGCCCTGGTAGTGGCTGCGTGGGAAGGTGAACTGGACCGTGAAAAAATGGCCCCCATCGCCCTCAAGCGCGGCCGCCATGCCCGCGCTGCCCAGGCGAAGATCGCCACCGACTGAAGAATGACGGCCAGGCGCGCCGGAAGGCGCGCCCATCCGGTGCTATTCTGGCGGCTCATGCCGCCACGCCTGTTTCTGATGACCAACAAGAAAGATACCGTGCCCCTACCCGAAGACCTGCGGGTGTTTTTGACCGTAATCCGCAAGGCTGGCTTCGCCGCGGCCGCCGATGAACTGGGGCTGTCGCCCGCGTACGTCAGCAAGCGCATCCAGATCCTCGAAACCACCCTGGCCACCCGCCTGCTGCACCGCACCAGCCGCCGCATCGCCCTGACCGAAGACGGCGAGCGGGTCCAACGCTGGGCCGTGCGCATCCTCGAAGACTTCCAGCAACTGTCCGATGAACTGTCCGACGCCCACGACAGCCCCCGTGGCCACCTGCACCTGTGCAGCAGCTTCGGTTTCGGGCGCAACCACGTGGCCCCGGCCCTGTCATTGCTGGCCGAACAGTACCCGGACCTGGAAATCCGTCTGGACCTGTTCGACCGCGTGGTGGACATCGTCAGCGAAGGCTTCGACCTGGAGATCCGCGTGGGCGATGACATCCCCGGCCAGCACATCGGCCGCCGTCTGGTGAGCAATCGCCGGGTGCTGTGCGCCGCCCCGGCTTACCTGCAGCGCCGGGGCACGCCGCACCAGTTGAGCGACCTGGAGCAGCACGATTGCCTGGTGCTCAAGGAGCGTGACAACGCCTTCGGCATCTGGAACCTGGAACACGAAGGCGCACCGCACAGCGTGCGAGTGCGCGGACCGCTGTCATCGAACAATGGCGAGATCGTGCTGCAATGGGCATTGGACGGGCGCGGGGTGCTGCTGCGATCGATGTGGGATGTGAAGCCGTTGCTGGAGCAAGGCAAGCTGGTGCAGGTTCTGCACAGCTATACCCAGAGCGCCAACGTGTGGGCGGTGTACCCGACACGCTTGGCGCACTCCGGAAAGCTGAGGGCTTGCGTGGAGTTTCTGCAGGAACACTTCAAGGGGTTGTCAATATAGGGATGCAAACCCGATCAACTGTGGGAGCTGGCTTGCCTGCTCCCACAGGTTGATTATTGTTGTGTCAGTTGAGCCAGGGGTTGGCTTGCAGGTGGCGGCGTTCGAAGGCCTTGATCGCGTCGCTGCGCTGCAAGGTGCTGCCGATGGCATCCAGGCCCAGCAGCAGCGCAGTCTTGCGCAAGGTGTCGATCTGGAACGGGATCACCTGGCCATCGGCCAAATGAATGTCCTGGGCTTCCAGGTCCACGCTGATCTGCGCTTGCTCGGGCTGGCTGACGGTCTGGCCGAGCGACTGCAACACCGCCTCGTCCAGGGTGATCAACAACACCCCGTTACGCTGGCAGTTGTCGTAGAAAATCCCGGCAAAGCTGCTGCCGATCAACGCGCGGATACCCATCTGTTTCAGGCCCCACACCGCGTGTTCACGGCTCGAACCGCAACCGAAGTTGGGGCCCACCACCATAAAGCTCGCGCCCTGCCAGGCCGGCTGGTTCAGCACGAACTCCGGGTTGGGTTCGCCGGATGCCAAAAAGCGCAGGTCAAAGAACAACCCGCGGTCCAGACCACTGCGGTCGATGCCCTTGAGGAACTGCTTGGGCATGATCACGTCGGTGTCGATGTTCGCCGCCAGCATCGGCGCGGCCTTGCCGGTCACGCGGGTAAAGGGTTGCAGGCTCATGGACGGTCTCCAAAGTGGCGGATATCGGTGAGGCGGCCGGTAATCGCCGCCGCGGCAACCATCGCCGGGCTCATCAGGTGGGTACGAGCACCCGCGCCCTGGCGGCCTTCGAAGTTGCGGTTGGTGCTGGACGCGCAGCGATCACCCGGGGCCAGCACATCGTCGTTCATCGCCAGGCACATCGAGCAGCCCGACTGGCGCCATTCAAAACCGGCGTCGATAAAGATCGCCGCCAACCCTTCGGCCTCGGCCTGGTCACGCACTTCGGTGGAGCCGGGCACGATCATCGCCCGCACGTGGTCGGCCACACGCTTGCCACGCACCACACTGGCCGCGTCGCGCAGGTCTTCGATGCGCGCGTTGGTGCACGAGCCGATAAAGGCATGGCTGATGACGATTTCGCTCAGCGGCATGCCGGCTTCCAGGCCCATGTAATTGAGGGCGCGGCGCATGTCCTGACGCAGGATCAGGTCGCTGACGTCCTGCGGGTCGGGCACACGAGCACCGATGGGCGCGGCCTGGTCGGGGCTGGTACCCCAGGTGACCATGGGTTCCAGGGCGGAGGCATCCAGCGTCACTTCCTGGTCGAACACCGCATCGGCGTCCGAATGCAGTTGGCGCCAGCCCACCAGCGCCTGCTCCCACAACTCGCCCTTCGGCGCCCGAGGCTTGCCCTTGAGGTAGGCGAAGACTTTTTCGTCCGGCGCCATGAAAGCACCACGTGCACCGGCTTCCACCGCCATGTTGCAGATGGTCATGCGCGCCTCGACGCTCAGGGCATCGATGGTGGAACCGCGAAACTCGATCGCATAGCCGGTGGCACCCGAAGCACCGATCTTGCCGATCAGCGCCATGATCACGTCTTTGGAGGTCAGGCCCTTGGCCAGCGTGCCGTCGACGCTCACGCGCATGGTTTTCAGGCGCTTGTAGACCAGGGTCTGCGACGCCAGCAGGTGTTCGATCTCCGACGTGCCGATGCCGAAACCGAACGCGCCCAGCGCGCCATACGTGGTGGTGTGGCTGTCACCGGCGGCAATCACCATGCCCGGCAGGATAAAACCCTGCTCGGGCGCGATCACGTGTTCGATGCCCTGGCGTTTGTCGAGGATATCCAGCAGCTCGATGCCGAAGTCCCGGCAGTTTTCCGCCAGGTACGACACCTGCCGCGCGCCGCCCGCGTCCGGCATGGCCGCGATGCGCTTGGGCGTGGTGGGGTTCACATGGTCGACCACCGCCAGCGCGGTGCCGGGGCGCCAGACGCCACGGCCAGCTTCGCGCAGGCCACTGAACGCCTGGGGGCTGGTGTATTCGTTGATCACCTGGCGGTCTATATAAAGCAGGACATGGCCCTGGTCATCCAGGGGGCACACCGTGTGGGAGTCGATGTGCTTGTCGTAGAGGGTTCTGGCAGTCATTTATTGTGGGGCTCGCTCAACGGTATAGGCCCCATCCTACGCAGCCTCCCGGCCCCATCAATGCCACCTCGGTGATGGCTTGGAACATGTTTCGTGTTCAATCCGGGCTCTGAAACATTTTCTTTCATGTTTCGCTTAGGGATTTCCCATTCTCATCCGTCTTAACTTAGATACAGCCTGTCGCGTCAGCAAAAGCTACGACCGGCCTTTTCCGGGCCTGCATTGCCCCCTCCGATCAAGACCCTCATCCACATGTCGAAGAAGTCACGCTCAAAACTCTGGTTTCTCGTACACAGCTGGCTGGCCCTGCCCATCTGGTTCTTTGTACTGATCGTCTGCGTCACCGGCACCCTGGCGGTGGTCAGCCAGGAAATCGTCTGGCTGGCCAACCCGGATATCCGCGCGAGCAAACCGTCGGACGATGCCGAACCGCTGAGCTACGACCAGGTGATCGCCGCGATCAAGCGCGAAGAACCCCAGGTGTTCGTCCAGTCGATCGACCGCCCCGACGAATCCCATTTCGCGCTCAGCGTCGACCTCAGCTACCCCGACGGGCGCTCCGTGGAGGTCTACGTCAACCCCTACACCGGGGCGATTCAGGGCATCAGCCCGTCGTTCAACTTCAAGGCCTTTACCCGTGCCCTGCACGGCTGGTGGCTGGTGCCATTCACCAACGGCTACAGCTGGGGCTGGTACCTGGTCTCGGCATTGGGTATTCCGCTGCTGGCGTCGCTGGTTACCGGACTGGTGGTGTACAAGCGCTTCTGGAAGGGTTTTCTGCGCCCGACCCTACGCATCCGCCACGGCGCGCGGATCTTCTGGGGGGACTTCCACCGCCTGAGCGGTATCTGGTCGATCTGGTTCATCGCAGTGATTTCCGTCACCGGCATCTGGTTCCTGATCCGGGCGATCCTGGGAGACAACCAGATCTCGATTTCCACCGAGCCGGTGATCCCGGTGATCGCGCGTGAAAAGGTGCCGATGTCGGCGCCCGGCGTGCCGGCACCGATGATTCCCGTCGACGACGCAATCAAGATCGCCACCCAGCGCATCCCGGGCCTGGAGGCGAGTTTCATCAGCCTGCCGCTCAATGCCTACAGCCACCTGCAGATCGGCGGGCGCGGCTGGTATCCGTTGATGTTCCAGACCGCGCAGATCAACCCCTATGACGGCGAAGTCGCGGCCGCGCACTTGCTGTCCGACCGTTCGAAACTGGAGTTCGTCACCGAATCCATGCGCCCGCTGCACACCGGCGACTTTGGCGGCCTGTGGGTCAAGCTGATCTGGGCATTCTTTGGCCTGATCATGAGCATGATGGTGTTGAGCGGCCTGCTGATCTGGACCAAACGCACCGCCCTGGCCACCCTCAATGCGCTCAAGCGCGAAACCAAGGCACAACGCAAGCCGGCGGCCATCCCCGTCAGGCAGGCTGAAACCTCGGAGGCCCACCCATGAGCAAGGTCGCTGCTGCAACACCTTCGCCGCTGCGGACCTTCTGGCTGAAATGGCGCTTCCACATCAATGTGCTGTTGTTGCTGATCCCGTTGGGTTTCATGCCCAAGTACTTCGCCGACGCGGCGCTGTTTCGCGGCGACACCGGCATCGGCGAGCGAGTGGCCGGCGAAGTGCAGGTCGGGCCGTGGAGCCTGACCCTCGCGGAGTTCCGCAATGAAGGCCCGCGCCCCGACCCGGCGGGCCCGATGAAACTCTTCAATGCCGCCCTGTGCGACACCTGCGCCGAACAGGTCAAGGCCACTTACCTGCGCATCGGCAAACCCCGCAGCCTGCGCGCCGCCGGGGTGATTTTCTTCGGCACGCCCTACCGCATGGGTGCCGCCCTGCCCGTGCCTGAACGCACGCCGGTCGAGGCTGAACTGTGGGTCACCATGGAAGGCTGGGACGGCACGATGCATCAGGGTTTCATCCCGCTGAGTCAGGCCTCGCCTGCCACCATTGCCTGGCTGAACAAGCAAGGAGTCAAACCATGATCGTCACGTACCTGACCCGTGCCGGTGTACTGCTGTTGCTGTGCGCCGGTTTCAGCAATACCGCCCTGGCCCACAACCCGATGTGCGAGTGCAAGGAAATCCCCGGCGAGCAGATCAAATGCACTGGCGGATTCTCCGATGGCAGCGGTGCCCCCGGCGTGACCCTGGACGTGATCGGCTACGACGAAACCATCCTGCTGCCCGGCAAGCTTGGCCAGGACTCGACCCTGACCTTCAAGAAACCCTCCGCCGAGTTCTATGTGCTGTTCGACGCGGGCCCCGGCCACGTGGTGGAAATCGACCAAGCGGATATCCAGCCCCAATGAGTACCACCCAGGTTGTACGCCCCGCCGGCGCCGGGCATGAAACCCTCTACGTCCTGCTGCTGTGCCTGATCATCCTCGCGGTGGCCGGTACGGTGGTGGCGCTGCACGGAGAATCCCGGACAGCGGTGGCCGTGCCCAGCCATCAACTGGATGCGCGCCGCGACCTGAGCGCAGCGGAACAAGGTCTCTATGCCGACCTGCGGGTGACCCTGGATGAAATCCAGCTGTTGCAGCAAGAACAGAATGGCCTGCCGACACCCGAGCAATTGGCCGAAGAAGGCTTTGCGCCTTTCGCCCACGACGCCAGCTCGGTCAGCCGTGGCGACCATCGCTGGCAACTGCTGGCGCCGTCGGCCTACCTGGGCCTGAGCCAGACGCCCGCCAGCAGCGGCTCGCTGCTGATGCGTGTGCACGGTGCCGAACCGGACATCTGGCTCAACCGTGAGGCCGATCTCGTCGCCCCTTCCGACCTGACTGACCCGGCATTGATCGCCGCCGGCTGGCAACAGGTGGTCACGCAATTCGATGCCGGCGTGACCCGCCAGCACCGCCACTGAACGAGAAGACCGAGTGCCCATGTCCATTTCATCTCCCCTGCTGCGCCTGTTGCTGGTCAGCCTGTTCAGCCTGCTGCTCGCTCCCCTGGCCAATGCCGAGGCCGCCAAGCGCCTGCGAATCGGTATCACCCTGCACCCTTATTACAGCTATGTAGCGAATATCGTCGGCGACAAGGCCGAGGTGGTGCCGCTGATCCCGGCGGGCTTCAATCCCCACGCCTACGAGCCGCGCGCCGAAGACATCAAGCGCATTGGCACCCTCGACGTGATCGTGCTCAACGGCGTCGGCCATGACGACTTCGCCGACCGCATGATCGCCACCAGCGAGCGCCCGGACATCCCGGTGATCGAAGCCAACGCCAACGTGCCGCTGCTGGCCGCCACCGGCAACGCGGCCCGCGGTGCAGGCAAGGTGGTCAACCCGCATACCTTCCTGTCGATCAGCGCCTCGATTGCCCAGGTCAACAACATCGCCCGTGAGCTGGGCAAACTCGACCCGGACAACGCCAGGACCTACACCCAGAACGCCCGCGCCTATGGCAAACGCCTGCGCCAGATGCGCGCCGATGCACTGGCCAAGTTGACCAGCGCACCGAACCCGGACCTGCGCGTAGCCACCGTGCATGCAGCCTATGACTACCTGCTGCGTGAGTTCGGCCTGGAAGTGACCGCCGTGGTCGAACCGGCCCACGGCATCGAACCGAGCCCCAGCCAGTTGAAAAAGACCATCGATGAACTGCGTGCACTGGACGTGAAGGTCATCTTCTCGGAGATGGACTTCCCGTCCACCTATGTCGACACCATCCAGCGCGAGTCCGGGGTCAAGCTGTACCCGCTGTCGCATATTTCCTACGGTGAATACAGCGCCGAGAAGTACGAAGTGGAAATGACCGGCAACCTCAATACGGTGGTGCGGGCCATTCAGGAGTCCGGCTCATGACCGCGGCGCAGCGACTGAGTGTGGCCAGCATCGGCCCCACCCTTGAATTCGACCAGGTGTCACTGACTCTGGGCCGTACCGTCATCCTCGACAACGTGACGTTCCAGGTATCCCCCGGCAGCGTCCATGCACTGGTCGGCCCCAACGGTGGTGGCAAAAGCTCGTTGATCAAGACCCTGTTGGGGCAAACCCCGCATCAGGGCCAACTGCGCCTGCGATGGCCGACCACCCCCGGCACCATTGGCTATGTGCCCCAGGCCCTGGAGTTCGACCGGGGTTTGCCGATGACCGTCGACGACTTCATGGCTGCCATGTGCCAGCGACGCCCTGCCTTTCTGGGCCTGTCCAGGCATTACGCCGGGGCGATTGGCGAAGCGCTTGAACGCGTAGGCATGCAGGACAAACGCAAGCGGCGCATGGGCGCGTTGTCCGGCGGTGAACGTCAGCGCGTGCTGCTGGCTCAAGGGCTGATTCCGGCGCCCCAATTGCTGGTGCTGGATGAACCGATGTCGGCGCTCGACGAGGCCGGGATCCAGGTCTTCGAGCGCCTGCTGAATGACTGGCGCCTGGCTGGAATCACCGTGCTGTGGATCGAGCACGACCTGGAAGCCGTGGGCCGCCTGGCCGATCGTGTCACCGGGCTGAACCGCCGCGTGCTGTTCGATGCCGCCCCCCAAGAGGCGCTGACCCCGGATCGCCTGCTGAGCCTGTTTTCCACCCATCCTCGGAGCCCGGCGCAATGAGTTACGAAGCGTTTCGCCTGATGGTCCAGGGCTGGGCCTCTTCCGGGTACCTGCCGGAAGCGCTGGCCTATGGTTTTGTGGTCAACGCGCTGCTCGCCGGCCTGTTGATCGGCCCGGTGCTGGGCGGGCTCGGCACGTTGGTAGTGGTCAAGCGCTTTGCGTTTTTCTCCGAAGCGGTCGGGCATGCCGCACTGACCGGCGTGGCCGTGGGCATCCTGCTGGGCGAACCCTATACCGGTCCCTACGGCAGCCTGTTCGGCTACTGCCTGTTGTTCGGCATCCTGCTCAACTACCTGCGCAACCGCACCGGCCTGGCGCCGGACACCCTGATCGGCGTGTTCCTGTCGGTGTCCCTGGCCCTGGGCGCGAGCCTGCTGCTGATCCTGGCGGGCAAGATCAACGTGCACATCCTGGAGAACGTGCTGTTCGGCTCGGTGCTGACGGTCAACGGCAACGACCTGCTGGTGCTGGCGATTGTCGGTTCACTGGTGATGGCCCTGGCGCTGCCACTGTACAACCGCATCATGCTGGCCAGCTTCAACCCGCAACTGGCCGCGGTGCGTGGTGTGGCCGTGAAGACTTTGGATTACCTGTTCGTGATCCTGGTGACGCTGATCACAGTGGCGGCGGTCAAGGTGATCGGCGCGATTCTGGTGGGCGCGTTGCTGGTGATCCCGGCTGCTGCGGCACGCCTGTTGAGTCAGTCGCTCAAAGGCTTCTTCTGGGTCTCGGTGGCGATTGCCACGATCAGCACCCTGTGCGGGATCCTGCTGCCGATTGTCTTCGACCTGCCGATTCCATCCGGGGCCGCCATCATTCTGGCCGCCGGTATCGCTTTCGCCCTCGCCGCCATCGCCCGCGGCACCGTGCCCAGCCTCAAAGGGAATCTTGGATAATGCGCCCAGTCTTTCGCCCACTGGCCCTGGCCATCGCCTGCCTGATCAGCACCTCGGCGCTGGCCGTCGACGGCTTCGAGCCCAAGGACTTCAAGGTCAACCAGGGTCTTGGTCATGCGGCCCTGACCAAAAGCCACAAGCCGGTCAAAGTGCTGGCCTCGTTGCCGATCACCTACGGCCTGGCCGAGGTGCTGCTCAAGGGCACCGACGTTCAGCTTGAGCGCGCCGCGCCGGCCAACTTGCCGGGGTCGCGTCAAGTGTCCTACTTCACCGGGCGCGGCGCTCCCGCGCTGAACAGCCTGGCCCAGGACGCCGACGCCGCCATCGGCCTGCGCTCGCTGTGGGCTGATGACCCGCTGTACCCGGTGGCGCGGCGCAGCAATATCCGTATCGTCGAAGTGGATGCCGCGCGCCCGGTGGACGGCGGTCTGCCTGGCATCGCCGTGCAGCCAGGCGTCGCCGATGGCCTGAACAGCCAACCGTGGCAGTCGAGCAACAACCTGGGCCGCATGGCCGACGTGATGGCCGCCGATCTGAGCCGTCTGGCCCCAGGCGCCAAACCAAAGATCGACGCCAACCTCGCAGCCCTCAAGCAACGCCTGCTCAAACTCAGTGCCGACAGCGAAACACGATTGGCACAGGCAGATAACCTGAGTGTGTTCAGCCTGAGCGATCACTTTGCGTACCTGGTCAGCAGCCTGAACCTGGAAGTACTCGGCACCGATGCCCGACCCGATGCCGACTGGACACCCGAGGCCCTGCAGAAACTCAGCACTCAGTTGAAGGAAAACGACGTGAGCGTGGTGCTGCACCATCGCCAGCCAAGCGAAGCGGTGACCGCCGCGATCATGGCGGGCGGCGCCCAACTGCTGGTGCTGAATGTCGACGGTGCAGAACCGGTGGCGGAACTGGAGGGTAATGTGGATCGGCTCATCAAGGCACTCACGCCCGGTACGTGACACAAGCACACTGTTTGTGATGATGCGGCTTTCCGTAGTGAGCAGGCTTGTCCTGCGCTGGGGCGCGAAGCGGCCCTGACAAGGCACCCACGGTTTGTCAGATACACCCTGGTGGCAGGTTTTGGGACTGCTCCGCAGCCCGGCGCGGGACAAGCCCGAACCCGCATCACACCACATCCACACCGACATGAATGGCGTCGTGCCGCCAGAACTCCAGGTCGCAGTCGATCAACCGCTGGTGCTGGTCATAGTTGACCCGGGCGATCCGCAAACCGGGGCTGCCCGTCGACACGCGCAAGGCAGCGGCGGCGTCCAGCGGTAATGACGTCGGCACGATTTCGAAGCGCACCCGTCCGTAATGCAGGTCGTATTTACGGGCATACAGCTCGGTCATCGACTGATTCAGGTCACAGTCCAGAATCCCGGGAAAATACTGCGGGTTGAGGTAGTGCTCCACATACAGCACCAGGCGCCCGTCAATACGCCGACCGCGACAGATCTGGATCACACTCGACAACGCCGGCAACTGCAACCACGCACACACCGCCGCCGACGCCGGTTGCAGGCGGGCAGAGATCACTTCGGTAGAGGCCACACGGCCCTGGTCACTGACCATTGCGTGAAAGTGACTGCGTTGCATCAGGTTGTAGGCCAGGCGGGGTGGCGAGACGAACCAGCCCCGGCGCTCCTCGCGGTAAATCTGCCCCTGGGCTTCGAGTTGTAACAAGGCTTCCCGCACCGTGATGCGGGTGGTACCAAACAACTCGCTGAGCTTGCGCTCGGCGGGCAATTTGCTGGCAGGCGGCAACAGACCATGGTCGATCTGCTCTTGCAGCGCCAGGCCGATGGATGTCACCGCCTTGATTGCCTCATCACGCATCAATGTTACCTATCTGGACTAGACCAGCACCGTTCAGGTGCACAAACCACGCTGTATTCGGGCCTCTGCTGCTGCGTGCCAGCCTAGGCATTGCAGATGACCGACAGATGACAGTCCGCGCCACCCACGCCCTCCACACCCTGCAATACATCGGCCAAGTCCAGCACCTGCGGGCACTTGGGCATGGTCTACGCTAACTCTGCGCCGAGCGACATCGGCGATTTAAAAACGACATCGACATGAAACTGTCATGCCTGGCGCCTAAATTGGCTCAGGTATTGCTCTGACCTAGACCAACACCACCGCTAACGTTCATAAAAAACGCCGCGTTGAAAACGCCCATAGGAGCTTCGGATGAAACAGCTTTTCCTGGCATCATTGTTAGGCTCGACCATCGCCATGTGCACCGCTGCCATGGCAGCTGATACCGACCTGAAAACCCTGGAAGCCGCCGCGAAAACGGAAGGCGCCGTCAACAGCGTCGGCATGCCCGATGACTGGGCCAACTGGAAAGGCACCTGGGAAGACCTGGCCCAGACCTATGGCCTCAAGCACATCGACACCGACATGAGCTCGGCCCAGGAAATCGCCAAGTTCAAGGCGGAAAAAGATAACGCCAGCGCCGATATCGGCGACGTGGGCGCGGCGTTCGGCCCGATCGCGGTGAAACAGGACGTGACCCAGCCGTACAAACCGACCACCTGGGACCAAGTGCCGGATTGGGCAAAAGACAAGGACGGCCACTGGGCCCTGGCCTACACCGGCACCATCGCGTTCATCGTCAACAAGAAGCTGCTGCACGGTTCCGAAGTGCCAACCAGCTGGGCTGACCTGCAAACCGGCAAGTACAAAGTCTCGGTGGGCGACGTGAGCACCGCGGCGCAGGCATCCAACGCCGTACTGGCGGCCGCCATTGCCAACAAGGGCGACGAAAAGAATATCGCGCCCGGCCTGCAGTTTTTCACCAAGATCGCCCAGCAAGGCCGCCTGTCGCTGTCCAACCCGACCATCGCCACCATGGAAAAAGGCGAAGTCGAAGTGGGCCTCGTCTGGGACTTCAACGGCCTGAGCTACAAAGCCAAGATGGCCAACCCGGATGATTACGTGGTGCTGATCCCGTCGGATGGCTCGGTGAAATCCGGCTACACCACCATCATCAACAAATACGCCAAGCACCCGAACGCCGCCAAGCTGACCCGCGAATACATCTTCAGCGACGCCGGCCAGATCAACCTGGCCAAGGGCAACGCACGTCCGATCCGCGCCGAAACCGACCTGAAACTGCCGGCCGATATCGCCAAGAACCTGATCCCGGGCGAGCAGTACACCAAGGCCAACCCGCAGCCGATCAAGGATGCCGATGCCTGGGAAGCCACTTCCAAGAAGCTGCCTCAACTGTGGAACGAGCAGGTCATTGTTGAGATGAAGTAATAGGCTTCACTGCCTGAAATGCGGTCAGTGTGGGAGCAGGCAAGCCAGCTCCCACATTTGATCCCGTTCCAAGTTGAAATTGAGTCAAACCACCTGTTGCGGAGCTCCAGCCCCCATGAAGCACAATGTCATCCTTGTCGTGCTCGACGGCCTGAACTACGAGGTTGCGAGGCACGCCATGGGGCACTTGCAGGCCTATGTCGGCGCAGGACGCGCAGCCCTCTACAAACTGGAATGTGCACTGCCCGCCCTGTCCCGCCCGTTGTATGAATGCATCCTCACCGGCGTGCCACCGATCGACAGCGGCATCGTCCACAACAACGTCTCGCGCCTGTCCAACCAGCGCAGCATTTTTCATTACGCCACCGACGCAGGCCTGGTCACTGCGGCAGCGGCTTATCACTGGGTGAGCGAGTTGTATAACCGCACCCCGTTCATCGCCGCCCGCGATCGTCATACCGACGACAAGACACTGGCGATCCAGCACGGGCATTTCTACTGGAATGACCATTACCCGGACTCTCACCTGTTCGCCGACGCCGAAAACCTGCGCCTCAAACATGCACCGCACTTTCTGGTGGTACACCCGATGAACATCGACGATGCCGGCCACAAGCACGGCCTCGATACCCCGCAATACCGCAACAGCGCGCGCTCGGCCGACATCATCCTGGCCGACTACCTGCAAGGCTGGCTCGACGCCGGTTACCAGGTGCTGGTGACAGCCGACCACGGCATGAACAACGACCGCTCCCACAATGGCCTCTTGCCAGAAGAGCGTGAAGTGCCGCTGTTCGTCCTTGGCGATGCCTTCAGTCTGGATGCCAACGCAGCGCCCCGGCAAACCGAACTGTGCGGTACCGTCTGCGAACTGCTGGGCGTGCCCCACGACAAACCTGTCTGCCGGGAGCTGTTGAAATGACCCGTGGTAAATGGCTGGCGCTGCTGTGCCTGGTGCCCTTCGCGCTGTTCTTTATCGTGTTCGAAATCGCCCCGCTGGTCTGGGTGCTGATCAACAGCCTGCAAACCGAAGACGCCGGCTGGAGCCTGGAAAACTTCACGCGCATCTTCAGCTCGAAGTTCTACCTGCAAGCCATCCAGTTCAGCCTGGAGATCAGCTTCTATTCCAGTGTCTTCGGCATCATCATCGCCACCCTCGGCAGCTACTCCCTGCGCCGCGTGGATTCGCCGCTGCGCAATTTCGTCACCGCGTTCGCCAACATGACCAGCAACTTTGCCGGTGTGCCTCTGGCGTTCGCGTTCATCATCCTGCTGGGTTTCAACGGCAGCATTACCCTCATGCTCAAGCAATCGGGGATCATTCAGGATTTCAACCTGTACTCCAAGTCCGGGCTGATCATTCTCTACACCTACTTCCAGATTCCCCTGGGCGTGCTGCTGCTCTACCCGGCGTTCGATGCACTGCGCGAAGACTGGCGCGAGTCGGCAGCCCTGCTGGGCGCCAACGGCTGGCAGTTCTGGCGGCATATCGGCCTACCGGTGCTCACGCCCGCTCTGCTGGGCACCTTCGTGATCCTGCTGGCCAATGCCCTGGGCGCCTATGCCACGGTCTACGCCTTGACCACCGGTAACTTCAACGTGCTGCCGATCCGCATCGCGGGCCTGGTCTCGGGGGATGTGTCCCTCGACCCGTACATGGCCAGCGCCCTGGCCGTGGTGCTGGTGGCGCTGATGACCCTGGTGACCGTAGTCCATCAACTGCTGCTCAAGAGGAGCTACCATGTCTCGCGCTGAAGCCGGTCCTGTCTCCCTCTACCATCGGGTAGTGGTGTACCTGTTGTTTGCGATCCTGGTGCTGCCGCTGTTGGGCACCTTTGTCTATTCCATCGCGAGCAGTTGGTCGGCCACCGTGCTGCCGGCCGGGTTCACCCTCAAATGGTACGTGCAGCTGTGGAGCGACCCGCGCTTCCTGATGGCCTTCGGACAGTCGCTGCTGGTGTGCGTCGGCGCGCTGATCCTGTCGGTGGTACTGATCCTGCCGCTGCTGTTCGTGGTGCACTACCACTTTCCCAAGCTCGACGCGCTGATGAACATTCTGATCCTGCTGCCCTTTGCGGTGCCGCCGGTGGTGTCGTCGGTGGGCCTGCTGCAACTCTACGGTTCCGGGCCGCTGGCGATGGTGGGCACGCCGTGGATTTTGATCGGCTGCTACTTCACCGTGGCCCTGCCGTTCATGTACCGCGCGATCACCAACAACCTGCAAGCCATCAACCTGCGCGACCTGATGGACGCCTCCCAACTGCTCGGCGCCAGCACCTGGCAGGCGGCGATCCTGGTGGTGCTGCCCAATCTGCGCAAGGGCCTGATGGTGGCGCTGTTGCTGTCGTTCTCGTTCCTGTTCGGGGAGTTCGTGTTCGCCAATATCCTGGTGGGCACGCGCTACGAAACCCTGCAGGTGTACCTCAATAACATGCGCAACAGCAGCGGCCATTTCACCAGCGCCGTGGTCATTTCCTATTTCTTCTTTGTGCTGGTGCTGACCTGGGCCGCCAATATTCTGAACAAGGACAAAAGCCAATGAGCTTCGTCAACGTCCAACACCTGCAAAAAGGCTACGCCGGCACGCCAGTGTTCAGCGACATCAACTGCGAGATCGCCAAGGGTGAATTCGTCACCCTGCTCGGCCCGTCCGGTTGCGGCAAATCCACCCTGCTGCGCTGCATCGCCGGGCTGACGCCGGTGGACAGCGGCAAGATTCTGCTCGACGGCCAGGACATCGTTCCCCTGAGCCCGCAGAAGCGCAATATCGGCATGGTGTTCCAGAGCTACGCGCTGTTCCCCAACATGACTGTGGAGCAGAACGTCGCCTTCGGCCTGCGCATGCAGAAGGTCAACGCCGATGACAGCCACAAACGCGTGCAGGAAGTGCTGCAACTGGTAGAACTCAAGGACCTGGCAAGCCGCTATCCGCACCAGATGTCCGGCGGCCAGTGCCAACGCGTGGCCCTCGCCCGCTCCCTGGTGACCCGCCCGCGCCTGCTGCTGCTGGATGAGCCGCTGTCGGCACTGGATGCGCGGATACGCAAGCACCTGCGCGAGCAGATCCGCCAGATCCAGCGCGAACTGGGGCTGACCACCATCTTCGTGACCCACGATCAGGAAGAAGCCCTGACCATGTCCGACCGGATCTTCCTGATGAACCAGGGCAAGATCGTGCAGAGCGGCGACGCGGAAACCCTCTACACCGCGCCCGTTGACGTGTTCGCCGCCGGGTTCATCGGCAACTACAACCTGCTGGATGCCGACAAGGCCAGCCAACTGCTGCAACGGCCCATCAGCGGACGCATCGCCATTCGCCCCGAGGCCATCGAGCTGAGCCGCGAGGGCGTGCTGGATGCACGGGTGCGCAGCCACAGCCTGCTGGGTAACGTGATCCGCTACCGCATCGAAGCACGCGGCGTGGAGCTGGTGGTGGACGTGCTCAACCGTTCGGCTGACGACCTGTATCCAGAGGGTCAACGCCTGGCACTTTCCATCGACCCGAGCGCCCTGTGTGAAGTAGCCTGATGCAACGTTTTATTGAGAGAGCATGACCGATGGCATTGGTAATTTTTGATCTGGACGACACCCTGATCCATGGCGACTGCGCCACCTTGTGGAGCGAGCAGATGGGTCGCCTGGGCTGGGTGGACCCGGCGTCGTTCATGCGCAGGAACAACGAACTGATGGACGCCTACAGCCAGGGCAAACTGGCCATGGAAGACTTCATGGACTTCAGCCTGGAACCGATGATCGGCCGCACACCGGAGGAAATCGAACATTTGGTCGAGCCTTGGGTCGAGGACATCATCGAGCCGCTGATCTACAGCGATGCCACCAAGACCATCGCTCGCCACCGTGCTAACGGTGACCGGATCCTGGTGATTTCGGCCTCGGGCACTCATCTGGTCACACCGATTGCGGCGCGGATCGGTATCGATGAGGTACTGGGTATCGATCTTGAGGTCAGCCATGGCGTATACAGCGGGCGTACCGTGGGTGTGCTCACGTACCGTGAAGGCAAGATTACCCGGTTGCTGGAATGGCTGGAGCAGGAAGGCGAAACGTTGGACGGCGCATATTTCTATTCGGATTCGCGCAATGATTTGCCGCTGCTGAGCAAGGTTGAATTCCCACAGGCGGTGAACCCGGATCCGGTATTGCGCGAACACGCAGAAAGGGCCGGTTGGCCGATCCACCACTGGGTCTGACACCTCGGTCATGAAGTGAAAACCCAATCAAATGTGAGAGCTGGCTTGCCTGCGATAGCGGTAGTTCAGATGAAACATTCTTCACTGATACACCGCTATCGCAGGCAAGCCAGCTCCCACACTGACTGCATTTCAAGCTGAAGTCAGCTCAGGCTTTCGTCGATCACCAACACCAACTTCCCGGAAACCCGGTTGCTCGCCAACTCGGCAAACGCCGCCTCGGCGTCCTTGATTGGGAAGGTTCTGGCCAGTTGCGGGCTCAGGCGCCCTTCAACGAACAGCGGCCATACGTGCTGGCTCAACTCACTGAACAAGTCCGCCTTGAACTGATCGCTGCGACTGCGCAGGGTCGAACCCAGCAACTGGATGCGCTTGCCCAGCACCTGTGCCAGGTCCAGTTGCGCCTCGCGCCCACCCATCAGGCCGATCAGCACCCAGCGGCCGTCAACGGCCAGCAGCTTGAGGTCCAGGGCGGCATAGTTGGCGCCCACCGGGTCGAGGATCACGTCGAACGGCCCGAAATCCCGCAGCCCTTCAATGCCGTCGGTACGCACCACGCCGCCCTGCGCCCCCAGGTCCTCGCAGTACGCCAGGCGCTCGGCCGAGCCGACGCTGACCCAGCATGGGCTACCAAACGCCTTGCACAACTGGATCGCTGCCGAGCCCACGCCACTGGCGCCGGCGTGCAGCAGCACCTTCTCGCCAGGCTTGAGCCCCGCCAGCTGGAACAGATTGAGCCACGCCGTGCTGTACACCTCAGGCAGTGCAGCAGCTTCGATCAGCGTCAGGCCTTCCGGCACCGGCAGCACATGGCGGGCGTCCACCACCACTTCTTCGGCCATGCCGCCGCCGGCCAGCAGCGCGCATACGCGGTCACCCACCTGCCAGGACGCGCCGGCACCGACCTCGCTGATCACCCCGGAACACTCCAGGCCCAGCACGGCGCTGGCACCGGGCGGTGGCGGATAGAGCCCCGCGCGCTGTAATAAATCAGCACGATTGAGGCCGGCAGCCGCCACTCGAATGCGAACTTGGCCTACATCGCACGTAGGACTTGGTTCATCAAGCCACTCCACATGACCGTCAACGCCTTGCAATGCTTTCACAGTGCCTCCATAGTGAGTCTGGACTGAGCCCGTAGCTGTAGCGCCGGGCTTTTTGCATTATGCGACCGGACCATATGGAACCGGCTCCCTCAAAGACGGCCTAATATGCGTTATCAATTGCCCCCGCGTCGAATCAGCATGAAGCATTTGTTCCCCAGCACCGCCCTCGCTCTTTTCATTGGTCTCGGCCTCACGTCGATGTCGACCAATACGTTCGCAGCCAATAGCTGGGACAACCTTCAGCCGGATCGCGATGAGGTGATTGCCAGCCTTAACGTCGTCGAGTTGCTCAAGCGCCATCACTACAGCAAGCCGCCGCTGGACGACGCACGCTCGGTGATCATCTACGACAGCTACATCAAGCTGCTCGACCCGTCGCGCAGCTACTTCCTGGCCAGCGACATCGCCGAGTTCGACAAGTGGAAGACGCAGTTCGACGACTTCCTCAAGAGCGGCGACCTGCAACCCGGCTTCACCATCTACAAGCGTTACCTGGACCGCGTCAAAGCGCGTCTGGATTTCGCCCTGGCCGAATTGGACAAAGGTGTCGACAAGCTCGACTTCACCCAGAAGGAAACCCTTCTGGTGGACCGCAAGGACGCTCCCTGGCTGACCAGCACCGCCGCCCTCGATGACCTGTGGCGCAAACGCGTCAAGGATGAAGTGCTGCGCCTGAAGATCGCCGGCAAAGAGCCCAAGGCCATTCAGGAACTGCTGACCAAGCGCTACAAGAATCAACTGGCGCGCCTGGACCAGACCCGTGCCGAAGACATCTTCCAGGCCTACATCAACACCTTCGCGATGTCCTACGACCCGCACACCAATTATCTGTCGCCGGATAACGCAGAGAATTTCGATATCAACATGAGTCTGTCGCTGGAAGGCATCGGTGCCGTCCTGCAAAGCGACAATGACCAGGTCAAGATCGTGCGCCTGGTGCCGGCAGGTCCGGCTGACAAGACCAAGCAAGTCGCTCCGGCGGACAAGATCATCGGCGTGGCCCAGGGCGACAAAGAGATGGTCGACGTGGTCGGCTGGCGCCTGGACGAAGTGGTCAAGCTGATCCGTGGGCCGAAAGGCAGCGTGGTGCGTCTGGAAGTGATCCCGCACACCAATGCGCCGAACGACCAGACCAGCAAGATCGTGTCCATCACCCGTGAAGCGGTGAAGCTCGAAGACCAGGCCGTGCAGAAGAAAGTCCTCAACCTCAAGCAGGATGGCAAGGACTACAAGCTGGGCGTGATCGAAATCCCGGCCTTCTACCTGGACTTCAAGGCGTTCCGTGCTGGCGATCCGGACTACAAGTCCACCACCCGTGACGTGAAGAAGATCCTGACAGAGCTGCAGAAAGACAAAGTCGACGGCGTGGTCATCGACCTGCGCAACAACGGCGGCGGCTCTCTGCAGGAAGCCACCGAGCTGACCAGCCTGTTCATCGACAAAGGCCCGACCGTGTTGGTGCGCAACGCGGACGGTCGCGTGGATGTGCTGGAAGACGAGAACCCGGGTGCCTTCTACAAAGGCCCGATGGCGTTGCTGGTCAACCGCCTCTCGGCTTCGGCTTCGGAGATTTTCGCCGGCGCCATGCAGGACTATCACCGCGCACTGATCATCGGTGGCCAGACCTTCGGCAAAGGCACCGTGCAGACCATCCAGCCGCTGAACCATGGCGAGCTCAAGCTGACACTGGCCAAGTTCTACCGGGTTTCCGGGCAAAGCACCCAGCACCAGGGCGTGTTGCCGGACATCGACTTCCCGTCGATCATCGACACCAAGGAAATCGGTGAAAGCGCCCTGCCGGAAGCCATGCCGTGGGACACCATCCGCCCTGCGATCAAGCCCGCGTCGGATCCGTTCAAGCCGTTCCTGGCGCAGTTGAAGGCTGACCACGACACCCGCTCCGCCAAGGATGCCGAGTTCGTGTTCATCCGCGACAAGCTGGCCCTGGCCAAGAAGCTGATGGAAGAAAAAACCGTCAGCCTCAATGAAGTGGATCGCCGCGCGCAGCACACCGACATCGAGAACAAGCAACTTGCACTGGAAAACATCCGCCGCAAGGCCAAGGGTGAAGATCCACTCAAGGAGCTGAAGAAAGAAGATGAGGATGCGCTGCCTGCCGAAGCTGAAAAGACCAAGCCGGAAGATGACGCCTACCTGGCGGAGACGGGCCGGATCCTGCTGGACTACCTGAAAATCACCAAGCAGGTGGCCAAGCAATAAATGATGGCGATTTAATGTGATCGCTCCCTGGAGTGTCATCATATAGACATCATTCTGTCGTGAAATGAAGGACCGCCGGCTCAAGCCTGCGGTCCTTTTTTTTCGATCGAGATCGCCATGACCATGACCGAACAGCTGAATGCATTGGGCTCAATCCTGGCTCAAGGCAGTTTGCACAGCCTGTTCCAACCGATCATCTGCCTGTCTGAACGGCGCATCCTGGGCTATGAAGCCCTCAGTCGCGGCCCGTCCAACAGCCCGCTGCACTCCCCTGTTGCGCTGTTCTCCGTGGCCAGCCATGCCGGACGCCTCAGCGAACTGGAAATGGCCTGTCGCGAGAGTGCCTGCCGACGCTTCAGCGAACAGAAGCTGCCGGGCAAACTCTTTCTGAACATCTCGCCGGAATCCCTGATGGAAACCGCGCACCAGCCGGGGCGCACCCTGCAATTGCTGCATGACTTCGGTATCCCGCCCAGCCAGGTGGTAATCGAACTGACCGAACAAACCCCGACCGACGATTTCGACCTGCTGCAAAATGCTCTGCACCACTACCGCAACATGGGGTTTTCGATTGCGCTGGATGACCTGGGCGCCGGCTACTCGAGCCTGCGGCTGTGGTCGGAGCTGCGTCCGGACTATGTGAAAATCGACCGACACTTCATCGACGGCATCCACCAGGATGCGCTCAAGCGCGAGTTTGTCGGTTCCATCCTGCAAATCGCCAAGGCATCGAGGGCCCAGGTGATCGCCGAGGGCATCGAACTGCCGGAGGAGTTGGCGGTACTCACGGAAATGGGCGTCGACCTGGTGCAAGGCTACCTGTTGTGCCGTCCCCAGGAACAGCCGCCGCAGGAAGCTCGCCTGATGCTGCCCAAGCCCGATGCCGCCAGCGCGACCCTCAGCGAAGAAGGCAGCGACCTGAGCGCCTTGCTCAACGAACAACCGGCCGTGGACCAGGACACTGCCACCGCGCAGGTACTGGAAGCCTTTCGCCGCCAGGCCAACCTCAACTCCCTGGCGGTGCTGGACGGGCGTGGCCACCCGATCGGCATCGTGCACCGGCATTCACTCTCCGATGCGCTGCTCAAGCCCTTCGCCACCGATCTGTTCGCGCGCAAGCCGATCAGCCGTTTGATGAGCGATGATTTTCTTGCGGTGGAATTGAGCCAATCGCTGCAACAGGTCAGTCGCCTGCTCACCAGCCGGGCCCGACAGCGCATCGAAGAAGATTTCATCATTACGCTCAATGGCGATTACCTGGGCCTGGGCCGGGTGATCGACGTGCTCAAGCTGATCACCGAGCTGAAAATCCAGCAGGCGCGATACGCCAACCCATTGACCCTGCTGCCCGGCAATGTGCCGATCCAGCAGTGCCTCACGCGGCTGCTGCAACAGCAACGGGAGTCGGTGATCTGCTACGTGGATATCGACAGCTTCAAGCCGTTCAACGATATCTATGGTTACGGACGCGGAGACGAGGTGTTGTTGTGCCTGGCACAGTGCCTGAACGATCGCGTCGACCCCAGCCGCGACTTTGTCGGGCACATTGGCGGAGATGATTTCTTGCTGGTGCTGGGGCCGCAGGATTGGCGCAAACGCCTCAATCAATTACTGGATGACTTTCACACCCAGTGCCGGCGTTTCTACCGCGCCGAACACCTGGAAGCCGGCTGCTTCGTGGCGTTGAACCGTCAGGGCCTGCGCCAGGAATTTGCGTTGCTCTCGCTCTCCATCGGCGTGGTGCATTTATATCCACAGGCCTGTGGACAACTCGACGCCAGCCAGTTGGCAGAGCTGGCCTCGCAGGCCAAGCATCACGCCAAGGATGTGGCGGGCTACAGCATCCACGTGATCGACAGCCTGGACACGCTGCCTCAGGCGCTCTAAGCCTCGGCGGACTCCGGGTACTCGTATTCGAACACCCGCACCACCTCCGAAGCGTGCCAGGAGGCGGCGGCCACACCATCGGATGGCCCGCTGAAGCGCCCCAGGCGCTCCACGCATTCGAAGAAGCCGGTACGCGGCAGGCGGCTGGCGCCCTGGCTGATCACCAGAGAGCTGCGCAGCGGCTGCTCGGCCTTGGCGTCGAGAGCGGCCAGATGCTCCAGTGCAGCGGCCAGGGTCTGCATGGCCGGCGTGGGGAACTGCAAGCGCTCCAGCAGCGCGCGGTAGGTCAGCAAATGGCGCTGGCGGCGCGCCTGGTCCAGTTCGTTGAGCAACCCGTCCCAGTGTTGACGGCTGATACGTAGACTCAAGATTCATCCCTCCAACCTGCAACGCCCAATTCCCAGGCCAGGCTGCGACGGATCGCAGCATCCGGCTGGCGCTCACCACTTTCGATCAAACCCAGATAAGACGGGCTGATGCCCACGGTTCGGGCCAGGGCCTCAATGGCCAGGCCCTTGCCCTCGCGCAAGCCACGCAGCTCTGCGAGCGGGCGCAGGTCCTGAACGGGCGTGGCGTGAGCGATGGGGGAAGCGGTGGGTGCGGATGGCGGGTGACCGGCTGCTTTGAGTAGCGCCTGGTACTGATCCCATGGCAACACCGCGTATTCGGGTTCGCCATTGCGTGAAATTATCTGAATATCCATGACTGCCCCGTAGGATAACAACACTTACTGAGTAAGCTCTTTCCTTAGGAGTGTAATCCTAACAGCCACAAAGGTCGCAGGGGGATAGGCGCGTCATACGTTTTTTTGCGGGTTCTCCTTGGCCAGCAAGGCAGGCGTCGCGGGCAGCCGCTCGACCACTACGAGTTTTTCCGGGCGCTGCGCTTCACGCCAGGCCCGGAAAGCGCTGAGTTCGCCATCGAGGGTTTTCATGACCCAGGCCAGTACGGCAATGTCATCGAGCATGCCAAACATGGGAATAAAGTCCGGGATCGCATCGATCGGACTGAGGAAGTACATCAGCCCCGCCACCACCGACACCAGCGCCTTGGGACTGATCGCCCGGTATTCGCCCCGCCAGTAGGCCAGGCATAACGCCTGTAACAGCTTGAGATCATCCTTGAGCTTACCCAAGCGGCTGCCCTGGCTCGAGCCTTTGGCGGCGACGGCGAACAGCAGGGTCGGCAAACGGCCTCGGCCCAGCAAGCGGGCGGCCATGGGCAGGAAACGGGTGAAATTGAAGGGTGGTTTCATCGTCACTCCAGTTCCAGGCGACAAGAAATGTTATCCACACAAATTGTGGATAACCTTGTGAACAGAGCCTATTTTCCCGGCTGAAAGCCACGATTTACAAGGCTTGCAGTTAGATCGGGCGTTTTTTGCGCACATAAAAAAAACCCAAGATTTCATTGACTTGGCGCTGATGTGCGTCTACCCGTACTCGAGTCTTATATCAGACTGTTGCGCGCTACAGACGTTCGTTTGGATCTGCAGAGGCTCCCACATTCAAAAATATGCAACCCCGGAAACAACAACGCCCCGTCAAGACGGGGCGTTGTGTATTCAAGTGCCGATTACTTCTTGGCAGCAGGTGCAGCAGGCGCTTCGGCCTTGGCCGGGTCCTTGATGGCCAGCAGCTCCAGGTCGAAAACCAGCACGGAGTTGGCTGGAATCGCCGGGCTCGGGCTCTGGGCACCGTAGGCCAAGTCGGACGGGATGTACAGCTCGACTTTCTCGCCGACGTGCATCAGTTGCAAGCCTTCGACCCAACCCGGGATCACGCCGCTGACCGGCAGATCGATCGGGCTGCCGCGGTCCACGGAGCTGTCAAAGGTGGTGCCGTTGGTGAGCTTGCCGGTGTAGTGAACAGTCACGACATCAGTCGGCTTGGGCTGCGCGCCGTCGGCTTTCTTCACGATCTTGTACTGCAGGCCGGAAGCGGTGGTGACAACGCCGTCCTTCTTGCCGTTTTCTTCGAGGAATTTCTTGCCGGCGGCTGCCGACTCTTCACTCATCTTGGTCATGCGTTCTTCAGCACGCTTCTGCAGTGCGGCAAACGCTTCGACCAGTTCTTCGTCTTTCAGCTTCTGTTCTTTCTTGCCGACGGCATCTTCGATGCCCTGGGCTACCGCTTTGGAGTCCAGGTCATCCATGCCTTCTTGCGCCAGGCTCTTGCCCATGTTCAGGCCGATGCCGTAGGAAGCTTTCTGCGCCGGGGTTTTCAGCTCTACGCTGGTCTGCGAATCACAACCCGCAAGTACCAGGCTAACCAGGGCCACCGCCGCCGCCAACCGATGCTGTTTCATGCTATTTCCTTGTTCATGCGCCAAAAGGGCAATCGAATAAAGTCGCGAGCTTATCAGGCGGCCACGACCAATGGCTACCGGCATGTGAGCAGGAAACTTCCGATAAGTTCACGTGTTTAAAAGCATTTTCATTCATGATGGAGGCCCGCGACGGATCGCGGGGCCGCCCACTAACGGGCTCATGGCCACTTGCCGCACCTGTGGCGTAGTGGCATAACAACGCGACAACTCGACAAGGATAGTTATCTTGCGCATTTTTTCCCGTGCTTTACTCCTGATATTCACGTTGCTGGGGATTGCCCTGGCCGTGGTGCTTTACTACACCATCAACCCCAAACTCCCCGATTACGTGCCTGTGGAGCAAGTGCACTATCAGGATCAATGGAGTGCCGCCGACCGCCAGACCTATTACTTCACGCCCCAGGGCACCCAGGTAAAAGGCCTGCACTACGACTGGTTCACGGCCCTGGAACTACCGTTTTCCGAGCAGCGCTTCGCCGCCCCGGAATACCTGGCCCGCTTCGGTTTTTTGGTGGACCCCAAACAAGTGCCCACCGCGCAAAACCCTGGCAACCTGCCGGTGGGATTCGCCCGGCACCGCAACGCCGGCAACAACACTGAGTATCTGGATATCACCTGCGCCGCGTGCCACACCGGCGAGCTGCACTTCAAAGGCCAGGCTCTACGTATCGACGGCGGTTCCGCCCAACACGTGCTGCCCTCCAGCGTCCCCACCTTGCGCGGCGGCAGTTTCGGCCAGGCCCTGGTGGCCAGTCTGGCGGCGACCTACTACAACCCGTGGAAATTCGAGCGTTTCGCCCGCCATGTGCTGGGGGATCGCTACGACGCCGAACGCTCACAACTGCGTCAGGACTTCAAACAGTCGCTGAACCAGTTCCTCAAGGTTGCCTGGAACGATACCCATCGCGGCCTCTACCCCACCGAAGAAGGCCCGGGCCGCACGGACGCGTTTGGCCGTATCGCCAACGCCAGCTTTGGCGACGCCATCTCGCCGGACAACTACCGCATCGCCAATGCGCCAGTGGACTACCCGCACCTGTGGGATATCTGGACCTTCGACTGGGTGCAGTGGAACGGTTCGGCCCAACAACCCATGGCGCGCAACATCGGTGAGGCGCTGGGCGTGGGTGCGACCCTGACCTTTTTCGACGACGCCGGCCAGCCACTCCAGGGCGATGCGCGCTACCCTTCCAGCGTACGCGTGCGTGACCTGAACCAGATCGAAGAAACCCTGCAGCGCCTGAAGCCTCCGACCTGGCCCGAAGACCTGTTCGGCGCCATCGACAAGCCCCTCGCGGCCCAGGGCCGCGCGTTGTTCGCCGAGAACTGTGCGGGCTGCCATGTGCCGACGGTCACCCAGGAAAACGGCCGACCGGTGCAGCAACTGAAAATGCTGCCGGTGGATTACATCGGCACCGACCCCGGCACCGCCAGCAACATCGCCGACCACCGCTACGACCTCAGCGCATTGCAATGGGACCCGGCGGAACTGGCTCGACTCAACGTGGAATTGCACCCGACGCCGACTGAACCCCTGGATCTTAAAAAAATGTCTGTGGCCAAGGGCCTGGCGTACGTCACTGCGTTCGTCGAAGCACACGCTTACCGTGCCGCCGGCGTCACGCCTGCCGAACGACCACGCCTGGATGGTTTCGGCCTGCCCATCGGCGTGCGCGAACTGCGTGCCTACAAGGCACGCCCATTGGCCGGCGTATGGGCCACCCCGCCCTTCCTGCATAACGGCTCGGTGCCCACGATTTATCAGTTGCTCTCGCCCCAGGACGAGCGCAGCACCACCTTTTATAAAGGCACCTTCGACTACGACCCGCGCCACTTGGGCTTCCAGACAGACGCCTTCAAGAACGCCTTCCTGTTCGATACCAAAATCACCGGCAACCACAACAGCGGTCACGAATTCCGTGCAGGCCAGCGTGGCAATGGCGTCATCGGTCGCGGCTTGCTGCCGCAAGAGCGATGGGCCTTGCTGGAATACCTCAAAGTGCTGGGCGGCCCGCTGGAGCAACAACTGCCATGATGATTCGATCCCGATACGACCAACCCTCCCTGCTCGCCCGCCTCTGGCTGCGCCTCGGTGGTTTTCTCGGCAAAACCCTGCTGTGGCTGCTGAGCCTCGGCCTGCTCGGCTGGCTGGCTGCCACCGCGTGGTATGCCTGGCAACACAGCGGCCCAGTGTCGCCGAATGAACAGATTCCGCCGGGCGAAGCCGCGATGACCCAGGGCATCATCCAGACCGCGGTGCGCATCGTCGACCAACACCGTGAAGGCACTCGCTACCTGCGTGACGCCCACGCCAAGGCCCATGGTTGCGTAAAGGCCGACGTCAGCGTGCTGGCAGACCTGGACCCAGCGCTGCGCCAAGGCGTGTTCGCCGAACCGGGCAAGACCTGGCAGGCGTTGATTCGACTGTCCAACGGTAACGCCTACCCGCAGTTCGACAGCATTCGCGATGCGCGGGGCATGGCGATCAAGTTGCTCGACGTGCCCGGCAAACAGTTGCTCGCTGACCAGCAAAACCGTACGGAGCAGGACTTCGTGATGTTCAGCCATCCGAATTTCTTTGTCAGCGATGTAGCGGAATATGCCCAGAACATTGGTGCACAGGCCGATGGCAAGAAAGTGCTGGCGTTCTTTCCTACGCTCGACCCGCGCAGTTGGCAAGTACGCCACCTGTTCATCGCCCTGGCCACCCTCGCGCCGGCGCCTGCCAGTCCGACACAGACCACTTACTTTTCGGTTTCGCCCTACAAGTTCGGGACAGCCAACGCCAAATTCCGCGTCGCACCCGACCCACAAAGCTGTCCGCAATACGATCTGCCAAAGCAGAACCAGGACCTGCCGAACTTTCTGCGCAGCGCACTGAACCAGCAGCTGTCCACCGACCGCGTACCGGCGTGCTTTGTATTGCAGATCCAGCGCCAGAACCCGCAAAAATTCATGCCGATCGAAGACACCAGCATCGAATGGAAAGAGAGCGACGCCCCCTATGAGACCGTGGCCAAAATCAAGCTGCCGGCCCAGGATTTCGACACACCGGCGTTGAACCTGGCCTGTGACAACCAGTCGTTCAACCCCTGGTTTGGCGTGCAGGAGCACCGGCCTATCGGCGGCATCAACCGCCTGCGCAAGGCAGTGTACGAAGCGGTGAGCGATTACCGCCACAGCCGCAACGCGCCGTAAAGAGTAGGTAAAAATGGGCCCGGCGCCGTAAGGATTGCGTCGGGTCTATTGAGCCAGACTCGTCCCGACTCTACCGTGAGATCCAACCCCTCACCTGCTCAGGACGTCATCGTGGAAAGCTCAACCCTCGGCATGATCGTGCTTTCAATAATCGCCGTGTTCGGCACCGCTTCGTTTTGCTTCGAACACCTGGCCACGCGCCAGCCGCGAAAGAAAAAAACCAAATAGGCAAATCGCAGGCACAAAAAAGCCCGCTCAATGAGCGGGCTTCCTGTGGTGACCTGGCGTTCAGTGTTCCAGGCTACCGAATATGGCGCAGCGGACGGGACTCGAACCCGCGACCCCCGGCGTGACAGGCCGGTATTCTAACCGACTGAACTACCGCTGCGCGTAACACATGAAACGAATGGTGGGTGATGACGGGATCGAACCGCCGACCCTCTGCTTGTAAGGCAGATGCTCTCCCGGCTGAGCTAATCACCCTTCGCTTCGGTGTGGGCGCATCATACACTAAAAAATCGTAATGTCTTGATTTAAATGCAATTTATTCAAAAAAAGTTTACCCACGATTTTTTGCCATATTCCAGACAGCAAAAAGCCCGCTATTAAGCGGGCTTTCCGTGGCGACCTGGCGTTCAGTGTTCCAGGTTACCGAATATGGCGCAGCGGACGGGAACATAACTCAACCTCTAACCTGTTGATTTAACGCACAACCAAACTAGAAAACATAATGCAAGTACTTAAATATGTACTCATTTTCTCTGGCTGACAAGCCCCTCACCGCTCGCGCCGCTAGAGCAACGCCAGCAACCCAATCGTGCGCCATTACCGCCGCATTTCCCGCGCACCGTGACCTATTAATAACCGGACACCACTCGATGCGTTTGCGGCTGCCAGCTTCAGCGCATCGGAGAAGATGTCAGCGAGAAGCGGGATTACACACCGGGCGTGTTCACCGCTGAACAGTACGTAAGGGGGAAATGGGTTTGCCCAGTGCGAAACACTGATCCAAGCGCCGGTGCCGCCGCAGGTGATCGACAAGGGCATCCCCACGGCGGGCCTGCTGGCGCACGTGATGGTGCCAAGTTCGCCGATTACCTACCATCCTGCGTTCAACGCTGTCGTAGTGGGTGGGTCAAACCGGCGTACTACTTCAGCCCTTCGTCGATGCGCTGCGCGATGTGGTGCTGGCCCAGCGCGTGGTTCACGCTGACGAAACGCCGGTACAAATGCTGTTGCCGGGTCGGAAGAAAACCCACCGCGCTTACATTTTGGCCTACAACTCTACGCCGGTTTCGGCACTCAACGCCGTGGTCTACGACTTCAGCCCCAGCCGTGCTGGAGAACATGCGCGTAACCTCCTGGGCTCCTGGAACAGCAAGCTGGTCTGTGACCACTTCGCCGGCTATGTGGCTAGCTTCGTGCTGGGCATCACCGAAATTGGCTGCATGCCCATGCGCGCCGCAAGTTCTTTGACCGGCATATGGCCAACAAAAGCCAGATGGCGGAGCAGGAGCTTCACTCGATTAGTGGGCTGTACAAAGTCGAAAAACACGCCAAGGAAATGAGTGACGAGGACCTTTGGCGATTACGCCAGGAAATGGCGGTGCCCATCGCTGGAAAACTGCATGAGTGGATGTTGGCTCCGCGTGCACTTGTGCCCGAGGGTTCGACCACGGCCAAGGCCCTAGATTACAGCCTGAAAAGCTGGGTAGCGCAGGCGCGCTACCTAGAAGAGGGTGCTGTGCGCATAGACAACAACCAGATCGAGAACTTGATCCGCGCGTGGGCGCTTGGGCGGTCGAACTGGTTAGTTGCTGGGTCGCTGCGCAGCGGCAAAAAGGCGGCGGTGATAATGAGCTTGATTCAATCTGCACGCTTCAATGGGCATGACCCGTACACTTATCTCAAGGATGTGCTCACGCGGCTGCCGACTCAGCGAGCCCTTCACTTTGAGCAATTGCTGCCTCATCAGTGGTCGCCTGCCTAACTTGCGCATGGGAGGTGCACTCAGGCTCGAATACTCGCAGCCGGAGCCACCGCGCAGTACCCTCATCCTGTCTTCGAAGCCGAAGCGAACAGGGCGTTAGACCGCGTCATGCAAGACGGCTTCGACATGTTATGGGATGTCTACCTCTCAATCCCTGACTCTCCTGCCCCTGTCGATTTGCTAAGCCCAACGGCGCATCAGCGTCGATGAATAATTGAGTTTCGAAAGTTTAGATAACATTAATGAGGGTGGATCATGGCTCAAACCGAAGTTCTCGTAGTCGGAGCTGGCCCAACTGGGCTCGCTCTCGCTCTCTGGCTAACCAAGCAAGGGGTTACCGTAAGAATCATAGATAAAAGCAGCGACTCAGGTGAAACGTTTTGCACAATGGCTCTTCAGGCGCGAACGCTGGAGTTCTATCGCCAACTCGGCTGGCCGATGCGGTCGTAGAGGCCGGCTATTAAAACTGCGAAAAACAATAGTGAAAGGCTAGACCAAGCAAAGGCCTGTCCAGCAACTATCCTCATTTATGAACTTGTTGTTGGGCGGATCGGTGGAGGAATTCACGCCTGTGGCTGCAGCACCTGCCCTCGATATTGAGAGTCGACCGGGTCTTACCTTCCACCCAGGGCTAGATGCGACTCAGCCCCCTGCACCTATAAAGGTGCGCATCAGGGTAATCGATCTTGATCGAGGTGACCATGAAGTAAATCCTCCATCCTGCCTTGCCGTTTGCACGCTTGGTTGACGTCCTGAATTTGCCCCTTTGTGCTGGATACCAACTCTCAGTTAAGTCGATGTCTCCGCTGACGAAGCCCTGCGCCAAACCGTTACCGTTTAGGCTTTGCCGGGGGCGCTTTGCACATGACACCATATCGACTTTCAACACTCCCTAGCTTCAAGTCGCGGGCATTAACACCGCGATATCCGGCTGGGGACGCCGCAGTCGATGTCCGATAAATTTGTTTCGCCGGACAGCTAATCGCGAGCGCACCATACCAAGATAACCGGGTCCGCTAGCCATTTCCGGCGACAAAGGTAAGGGGACAATCCATCTTCGCGAGCAGATAATCACCACGGTATCTTTGAGAATTTTCGCCTCCCGAGTTTTCTGCTCAGCATCCGTTGCAGTTCGCGAATCGCCTGAGCATAATTTTCAGCTCGGGCGCCCGCACCTACTCACTGGGGTTGCATGCAGGATCAGACTGGAGGGAAAAATGGGGGCGGGCAGCGCATGAATAAAATAATAACATTTAGATTCAAGAACTTAATAAAATAAAAACGTCTCCCACAAGCCGGGCTAACCTAAAACCAAATAGCTAGAGTCAGAGGGTTGCCGGGGACGTACTGACGAGAGTTGAGTCCACACGCCTCGGCCTAGGAGGTCTTGTTTCGCACATACACCCGGCTGGCCATGTCCTCGCCGACCAGCACCACTGCAGGACCAGGTGTAATGGCGTGCCACCCCACAGCCGAGCGAATCCCTTCCAAGATGTGTTCCACGATGACCTGGCTGCGCATCACCTGGGCGGCACTAGTAGAAAACGACTGTGCGATCGTCATTGAGCAGAATTCTGTGTTCAAAGTGAAGTTGCACGGCGCGGGCGAGTACCTAGCATTCGGTGTCGCGACATTGGCCACCAGATCATCTGCAGTTGGGGCATGATCAATGCGCTGCAAGTTCGACTCGATGAGTGGATCCTCATCGTGGCCCGCCGTCACATAGTGGGCAGTGGCTGCGATGAGCTTCACCCCTAAGTTTATGGGTTTGATGGTAAGAACCCTCGACCTTGACGCTGAGTAGGATCGAGTGATGGATATCGATGATTTGGCCGGCCCATAGTCTTGATACGTCACCGCTCAGGATCTGTGTGTAACGGGCGAGAATCACGGTGTCGATCTTCTGCTCACGCACCATTTCCAGAAGTTGGCTTCCTGCTTGTTTTTTTCAGAAGTGACAGGCAGGTAGTGAAAATCCAGCCTCTCATGCTCAGCTCTGCGCCTGAACTTCTCAAGGTTCGATACGATCAAGACCAGTTCCATTGGCAAATGATCGACACTGTTGCGGTACAGCAGGTCATTCAAGCAATGGCCCATCTGAGACACCATCATCATGACCCGCGGCTCCACTGACGTGTCATAGGTGTTCCATTCCATGCCGTAGCAGGCTTCGCGCGAGTCGCTCAGCGCAACGCCGTGGCGCAACTCCACGCAAACGCGCATGAAGAACTTTTACGTTAGGCCGAAAAAATTCAACGACTGATGGAGCTGAAGTATGTACGCATTGACTAGTACAATATCGCCCAAGCCCATTGCCCCTTCATGTATGCGCCTTACTGCAATCAGCATTATGAAAATTAGGCCGGTGGATATGATGAAGACCTGCCCAATGCTCAAACAAACAAACGTCCACTCATTCCTGGCAGATGCGTCCTCCCGCTTTCTCAACGCAGCATCGAGACGCTGAGCCTCATGATCTTCTGCGCCGAAGTATTTCACCGTCTCGAAATTTAGAAGACTATCAATTGATTTGCTGCTGGATTCAGCGCTCGCCTCGTTGAGCGCGCGACGGAAACGAGTGCACCACGCGCTAATGGAAATTGTAAACCCTGCGTAGGCAGCCACAGTAGCCAAAGTCACCAATCTGAAGATCGCACCGAAGAGGTACCAAAGAATGGTTCAGACAAGCACGACCTCGAAGGCGATAGGCACCAGAGAGAACAAGACTGTCGATAGAATGACCGGGATACAGTGCGTACCCGCTCAATTTAACGCGCTACCCCCTCCCCTGTCTTCCGATCAAGGTGGAATCTGAGACTGAGCTGATGCAGCCTCTTGAAGATGCGAAGTCCTGACAAGCGAGTTGCGTTAGCGTTGACACGGACGAATACTGCGGTCCGCAGCTCATCAAAGACGGTAGCCATCAGTCGGCCGCCGCCGTAGGCGAGTACAAGGCCAACCGGTGTCGCAAGATCCCCCGTGTTTACCTCCAACTTCAAGCGATCGATTTCCCGCAGGAAATTCAACTGTTTTTCCAGTGCTAAGACCGTCATGACGCTTACCCTTGTGATTCTGCACTCAGCAATACCCATTCGAAGAGCGTGTAGGTAGCTCCAGGAAGAATAATTTTTATTTGCCTTCCAACTAGTAAACAGTTAAACCCAAGCCGTGTCATAAGGAACTATCATGATCATCATTCCTGCCCTGCTGCCAGCACCTTATGTGTTACCAAAAACCGCAGAAACCGGGAGTTGCCCGGGGGCGAAAGCAGTTGCCGCTGATTTTCCGGCGCTGTTGAAGGAACAATGCCAGCTTACTTCGGCGAGCGTCGACGTCCACAGCGCACCCCGAGACGACATCGGACACGCCAACACGTGTAAGAACGCCTATATTCTCGGTATTCCTTTCGAATGCAGAGTGCCCGCGTCCCTTAATGCCTTGGCGCAGCCCGCAAGCGTGCTCACCTGGATACAGACTGACGTGGCTCGAACGTCGGCGCAGCCGCCCCGGGCCCGGCCTTCTTATAAGCCCGAACCCGTGCTCTCTGACTTCAATCTTTTTAAAGGAAGAGCCTGTCGAACAGGGGCTCAGTGATCACACCGAAGACTTCTGGATCGCCATAGGCGCGCGCCGAAAGCATGGCGCCATGAACCGCTGCCATGAACATCTCTGCTTCGGCACGCGCATCACTGGACAACACCAATACTCCCTGTTTTGCCCCTCGCTCTAGTACAGAGGTTATCCAGGCCGAAAGCGAGCGAAAATGGGCCCGCACCTCCAAAACCACGTCTTGAGGCATCACCGAGATCGGCTGCATGGCACACGCATGCCGTAAGTTCTTCGAACTGCATGTGGCAAACAAAAGCCAACTGGCTGAACAGGCACTTCACTCAGTCGGCGGCCTGTACGAGATCGAGCGGCAAGCCAAAGACATGAACGATGAAGAACGCAGGCGATTACGTCAGGAAATAACGGTGCCCATTGCAGGAAAGTTGCATGAGTGGATGCTGGCTCAGCGCGAGCTTGTGCCAGAAGGCTCAGCGACGGCCAAGACTTTGGATTACAGCTTGAAACGCAGGGTAGCGCTAACGCGCTACCTGGATGATGGTGCTGTGCCCATCGACAATAACCCGGTCGAAAACACGATCAGGACATGGGCGCTTGGGCGCTCCAATTGATTGGTTGTTTGCCGGATCTCTGCGCAGCGGCAAACGAGCGGCCGCGATCATGAGTTTGATCCAGTCGGCGCGGCTCAACGGGCATGATCCATATGCTTACTTGAAAGACGCTGTGGCTCGACTGCCAACACAGCGTGCAAGTGACATCGCCGAGCTGCTGCCGCATAAATGGGCTCCTCAGGTGATGTAAATCTGAATGCATCCTCTTGGACGAGCCGTCAGTTGCATTGAACTACGAGGGCAAACGTTGATTAGGGGGTTTACTTCAAAGGGGATTCAATATAATTTGAAATTGTGCGCACACTAACCGTTGTGCCCCCTGATATTAAATAGGAGGATGCTATGTCACCGTTAAACGTGATGAAGTTCTAAACGATCAAGCTGTCACCCCCTCTCTCGAAAATCTTGAAACACGCTGGTCTCAACGTTGGCAGCTCGAAGGCACTTACGCCTTTGACCACGCAGCCCAACGCGACGCCGTGTTCTCAATTGATACGCCCCCGCCGACGGCTTCAGGCTCGCTGCATGTCGGCCATGTCTTCAGCTATACCCACACAGATATCATCGCTCGATTCCAGCGTATGCGAGGCAAGGCTGTGTTCTATCCCATGGGATGGGACGACAACGGATTGCCTACCGAACGCAGGGTCGAGAATTTCTATGGGGTACGCTGCGACTCGCTGGCAGCCTATCAGCCTGGTTTCAGGCCATCTGAGCCCGCTCCTTTAAAGCGAGGTGACTTTACTGTCATCAGTAGGCGCAACTTCATCGAGTTGTGTCACGAACTGACAGCTATTGATGAGCAAGCATTCCGTGCACTCTTCGTGCAACTGGGCTTGTCCGTTGATTGGAGCCTTTCATATGCCACCATTGATGAGCGCTCCCAACGAGTAAGTCAGCGCGCTTTACTTCGTAACTATCAGCGTGGCGAACTTTATAGCCAGGAAGCGCCTTGCCTGTGGGATGTAACGTTTCAGACAGCCGTGGCTCAAGCAGAGCTTGAAGAGCGCGAGGTCGATGGTGCATATCACGAACTCGTCTTTGAGTCAGCGGATGGTGGCGCATTGAAGGTTGCTACCACTCGGCCTGAGCTACTGATGGCATGCGTGGCGCTGGTAGCTCACCCGGACGACGTTCGCTATCAGGAGCAGTTCGGGCAATCCATGCGCTTGCCGATTTTTGACTTTGAGGTACCGCTGCTGGCACACCCTTTGGGTGATCCTGATAAGGGCACCGGCTTGGTCATGGTCTGCACCTTTGGCGATCTTACCGATGTGATTTGGTGGCGGGAATTGCAGTTGCCAACGCGATCGATACTGGGAAAAGATGGGCGCCTGTTGCTTGAGACGCCTTCCTGGTTGACGACACCCCGTAGCCAGCAGGCCTATGCAGGCTTGGCCGGCCGTAATTTGTCTCAGGTTCGTACACTGCTCGTGTCGATGCTGCGCGACTGCAGCGCCATGCAAGATGAGCCACGACCGATTCGACACTTTGTAAAGTTTTTCGAAAAAGGTGACCGACCTTTGGAAGTTCTCGCCACTCGACAGTGGTACTTGCGCAATGGCGGACGCGATATGAGCCTGCGGAACTCGTTACTTACCTCTGGCCAGGCGCTGGACTGGCATCCGCCGCATATGCTCAGGCGTTACGAGCACTGGGTCGGTGGTTTGAATGGTGATTGGTTAATCAGTCGTCAGCGCATGTTCGGCGTGCCGATACCGTTCTGGTACAGCCTGAACGCACAAAGCGAAGCGCAATACAGCGCTCCGATTATTGCCTACGAGGAAAGCTTGCCAGTTGATCCGAGCCTGGATACTCCGCCAGGGTATCGGCCAGAACAACGTGGGCAACCGAATGGTTTCATCGGCGAACAGGACATCATGGATACGTGGGCCACCAGCTCGCTGACGCCTCAAATCGCAGGAGGGTGGGGAGATGACGACGCATTGTTCGCCAAAATATACCCCATGGATCTCAGGCCTCAAGGTCACGACATAATCCGCACTTGGCTATTCTCAACTTTGGTACGCAGCCATTTTGAACACCGTTGCGTGCCATGGCGTAATGTCGCGCTCTCTGGGTGGATTCTTGATCCTGACCGTAAAAAAATGTCTAAATCCAAGGGTAACGTGGTGACCCCTCAAGACTTGCTCGACCAGCATGGAAGTGACGGCGTGCGCTACTGGGCAGCCTCAGCGCGGCTCGGCAGTGATACAGCCTTTGAGGAACAGCAGATGAAGATCGGCCGCCGTTTGGCCGTCAAGCTGTTCAATCTATCAAAGTTGGTTCAAGGTTTTGCGAAGGATGACAACGGAGATATCGACCAACCGCTGGATCAGGCCATGCTTAAACGCTTGGACTGCGTAGTCCAGGACGCTACGTTCGCCCTTGAGGCGTACGACTATAGCGTGGCGCTCTCGCGTATCGAAGGGTTCTTTTGGTGGTTTTGCGATGACTACGTCGAGTTGGTCAAGCGTCGCGCCTATCGACCAGAAGGCCATTCGGCCCGTAATGCTCTTGCACATGCACTGAGCGTGCAACAGCGACTGTTTGCGCCATTTCTGCCATTTGTGTGCGAGGAAGTATGGCAATTTTGGAATTGCGGCTCAGTGCACAATGCGTCTTGGCCGCAAGGGGATGCTTCTCCTGACGCGTCTAGTGAAAGCTTATTGATGAGTGTTAGTGCCGTGCTATCCGCGATTCGCAAAGCAAAATCTGACAGCCGCCAATCCATGAAGGCTCCGGTAGCACGTGTTGAACTGGTTGACAGTGCTGCGCGGCTTGAAGTGATAAAAGGCGTTCGCCAAGACTTGATCGAAGCAGGTCAGGTTGAGGCTTTGGTGTTTATAGAGGGAACTGAGCAGCAGGTCGGTGTATGGCTGAAGTGACGCATACTTAAAGGCAAGTCTATTCGCGGGGCGATCAAGGAGATCGCTTCGCGTGCACGTGTATAGTCGTCCATCAAACACTTGGTTCATATACCAAACAGAAGATATGCCGTAGTGGTTTGACCTGCAACCAGATCTCATTCCGTCAGGCATCTCAGTAGTTAGAGCTCCTACCTGCCTAGATTGCTGCCGTCAAAGTTATCGCGTTGGGTGGGTTTACCAACCGCTTACCCCACAGACCCGTAGGTGCTGAACTACCGCATACGGCTCCTGCCTTGGATGGGTGACGCGAAACGATCCTCAGGGTAAGGATGTGCACTCTTAGGGCTCGGCATATTGAGGTCAGCAAAGCGTCCAAGACGTGACCATTGAAGCCGATGACGCTGACTGCGACGCTTGTAGGCTTGCCGCCAGAGACGACACACTGCCAGACGAAAACCGCCAAGACATATCAGTTTTCCGGCACCGCGTGGTAATTGAAGTAACCGCTTATCACACGTTTTAGCCATCGCCCTTGAATCCGGATAAGGTCATGACGCCGGCGACTCAACTCCTCACGGATCGCAAGAAGGGTCGCACGCATACACTTTTTGACAGTCAGTGGCAGTACTTGCATACCATGGCGAAAAAGGCGGTGTTAACGATCCACCTCGACTCAGCCAGCCCCCCGCATCGTTTTCCATCCTGCCGAGGCTTTTTCCTCACGCCCAATCCCTCCTTGTTTTGTTCGAGCGCACCCGAAGAGGTTCCGATCTGACATTAGAAGGGTATATTCTTCTCACAACTACTCAAACCATTTTGAAGAACTTAGAGCGTGTATCGACTCATTGCATAGTCAACAGGGCACGATTGAAAACTGAAAAATTGATTATAGTTGATCTTGAGTATTAGAGCCAAAGGTCCTTGGTATGGATAAAAACACCAAAGCACTCCCCCCAGTGGGTCCTCTGGTTTTCTTCGAAGCTGTAGCTCGGACAGGCAGCTTTACGCTGGCCGCCGAGGAGCTGTTCATCACGCAAAGCGCCGTCAGCAAGCAGGTGAAGAAGCTGGAGGACAACCTTGGGTTTGCGCTGTTTACACGCAAGTACCGCGGGGTTGTGCTGACCGAACCTGGGCGTGAGCTATACGAAGGTGTGCAGCCGGCGCTAGAGTCTTTCCGCGAAACCGTCCAGCGGGTGCGCAAATGGTACGACCAGAACACCATCAGCGTGGTGTGCACGCACGCGGTCGCTCACTACTACCTCTTCCCCAAACTCGCCCACTTCCAGCAGCAGTTCCCCGACATCACGGTCAACGTGGTGGCCACCAACCAGCTTTCCGCCCCACTGTGCTTGAACTATGACTTCGGCATTCTCTACGGTGCGGGGGAATGGACAGGCCTTTCCGGTGTGAAGTTGTTCGATGAGATCGTGTACCCCGTTTGCAGTGCAAAATTCGCCGCCGAGCAGGTGGAGTCACTTGATGACCTGTTGAAGCTCCCGCTGGTCCAGATCGACAACGAGGGCTGGAATATCATGAACTGGAATGACTGGCTCGGGCAGTTCGGGAAGACGTTCAAGCCTACCGGCAAGGTCATCACCTACAACCAAGTCACCTTGGCCTTGAACGCTGCGGAAAGAGGATTGGGGATCGCTCTGGGCTGGGAGTTCATGGCTAGAGAGATGATCGAGAAAGGCGCTGTGAAGGCGTTGCAGCAGTTCGAGCTAAAGACCGGCTTCTCAGACTTCCTCGTTCACTCGAACAAGGCCAAGCTCTCGAACGCATGCAAGATTTTTGAGGAGTGGCTGCTGCAATCAACCGCTGACGACCGATAACGGTGTCAGCGGTTAGCCTTCAGGCTTACTCGGCCACGTAGGCGAAGGCCTGTACCTCGACCACGTAGCCGCCGGCAACGAGTGCGCTCTCGACGCAGGCGCGCACCGGCTTTGGTCGGCCATCCAACCACTTCTCGTAGACAGCATTGAAGGTCTCGAATTCGGCGATGTTGGTCAGCCACACCTGAACACGCACCAGGTCATTCAGCGTGGCGCCGACTTCCTCCAGCAAGCCAGTCACTTTGCCAAGGACTTCAATGGACTGCTCTTCCAGTGAAGCCGCAGTATTGGTAGCGACCTGACCCGCGGTCTCTACAGTGCTCCCGTAACGGACGACCTGGGCCATGAGGTGGTTTTCGTGAAGACGTTTGATCATTCGATCCTCTCTGCAATGGATGAGTGCTGACCCAGCCCGCCGGTATCAAAGCCGGGCGGGCTATGTGCAGCTAAGGGTAGTCCTTAGATATCGCCACCAGCGTTGCTGGATTCGTGCTTGAGCCGAATGCCGGCCCCGATGGCCTTCAGGGGATCAGGCGGTACCCAGGACGGGTTGCTGTTATCGAAGATGAAATCCAGCTCTTCACTTGGGATGCCGCAGATGTAGTCGGCCATGTAGTAGCCGAGGTAGGTGCCCTTGGCCACACCTACACCGTTGCAGCCAACGATGGTGTAGACGCCTTCTGCGGACTTCTTGAAGACCGACTGGTGATTCAGCGTCATGCACAGCATCCCGCCCCAGGTGTATTCAAAATTCTTGTGGGCCAAGAACGGGAAGCGCGCCTCGTAAGACCGGCGGTGCTGCTTGAAGGCCATTTCCAGGCCCTCGGCGTTGCTGTTCAAGCTGCGCTCGTAGTTGAGCGAGTTGCGCACGAAAATACGCCCGTCAGTGGTGAAGCGCACGGTGGTTCCGGCTGGGTGCGCGGAAGTGGTGCCCCATGGCTTTACGCCGTCGAAGTACTTCTTCAACTCGTCCGGTGTCAGCTTTTCGGTCAGGCTCGCGTAGGTGAAGATCGGTGCCAATCGATTCTGCAGGTGGCCGAACTCCTCGTTGAACGAACTGGTGGTCTGGATCACGGTGCTAGCTTCGATCGAACCGCCCAGGAAGTTGAGCTTATGCGGCGAGCCATACTCACAGCTGACCACCGGGCTGTTTTCGAACAAGGTGAGATTTTTGGGCAGCGCAGCAGCCAGGCCTCTGATCAAGGAAGAAGGGTTGATCAGGATGTTACCCGGCGTGTACACCGCCATGCGGTAGTAGTCAGTACCCAGTCGCTTCTTCAGCGCAGCGCCTTCCACGACCTCGTACTCAAAGCCGGAGGCCTTCAAGGTCTCGACGAAGTGGTCCAGGCCGGCGACGTTGCTCTGCTCATGGGCGGACATGTACTTGCCGGCGTTCTGCCAGGCGCAATCGATGGAGTGCTTGTCCTTGAGGGATCGTAGGCGCTCGATGGCGAAGTTGTTGAGCTTGAACAGCTTGTGGTCGTGCTCGACGTTCGACTTGCCAGCATCCAGGTTGTGCGGCACATCGATCACGAAGCCTGCATTGCGGCCGGACGTGCCTTGCCCAACACCCAGCGCATCCACAATCGCGATTCTTGCACCGGGATTCAACTCGGCCAGGCGCTGCGCCACTGCAACGCCCGTGTAGCCGGCGCCAATCACGGCGTAGTCGAACCTCTTCCTGCCTTTGAGTCTTTCACCCAGCTTCTGCCCATGGGACGGGGATGTTTCATACCAGCCCAAGTTTCCGTCGACGATCGGGAACTTACTAATCTTTTGCATGGCTACCTCCAAAGGTGTTGTTGCAAGCATCCAGTAATCACCAATGGCTGACTAACGAAAAAACGGCATTTAGGAATTCCAGATGCTCATATTTCAACGGAAGGCTGCATTACCCTGCTCCGGTAAAGAAAGGCCAGTAGCACCTAGGCGGCGCGATTACTGCGACCCCTTCTTCGAAACCCTTCTAGCGCAGAGCTTTGAGATTCCTCACTCTAGGGCCAGCCGGTGACCCTGGGCGTGTCACTGTGAAAAGTATTCCATTCCAGAATCTATGGATTCCAACATATCCGTTGTTTTCGCTTATCTAATCCTCGATAGTTTCCTCGCAGCAACTCAATGAACTAACCACAAGCATCCATCACTTTGCTTGAGGGCCGCTGCTGCCGTAAGTCCGCGAAGCCGCTTCAATTGCTCCCTGAGGTATCCATGAGCAAACTGATTTTGACGCTCGTCTGTAATGATCAAAAAGGGATAGTTGCCGCCGTCGGCAATTGTATTTCTGTTCAATCGGGCAACATCACTGAGTGCGGCCAGTACGTTGACTCGGCCAACAACAAATTCTTCATGCGCGTCTGCGTTGAGCTCGGCCAGGGCGTCGCCCTGAGCGATTTCCGTGAGGTTTTTTCCTTCGTGGCGAGTGCCTATGGCATGCAATGGCAGATCTACGATGCAGCGTCCAAGCCGCGCGTGATGATCATTGTGTCCCAACTCGGCCACTGCCTGAATGACCTGCTCCATCGGCACAGCATTGAGCAACTGCCGATGGAACTTGTGTCCATCGTGTCGAACCATGAGCACTTTCGTCGCAGAGCCGAGCATGAGGGCCTGGCCTTCCACTACCTGCCAGTGACTCCCGCCAACAAGCAGGAGCAGGAGCAGGAGCAGGAGGCCAAGCTGCTCGAAATGGTTCGAGACCAGCAGATCGACTTGGTAATCCTTGCCCGCTACATGCAGATCCTGAGCGATGACCTTTCACGTGCCCTCGCTGGACACGTCATCAACATCCATCACTCCTTCCTGCCTAGTTTCAAAGGCGCGCGTCCGTACCACCAGGCGCACAAGCGCGGGGTGAAGCTCATCGGGGCAACCGCCCACTACGTTACTGCGGACCTAGATGAGAGGCCGATCATCGAGCAAAACGTGCAGCGCATCGATCATGCCGCGACCGCGGAAGACCTTGTGGCCATCGGACGCGACACGGAGTGCCAAGTTCTGGCCCGTGCCGTGAAACTCCACCTCGAACACAGGATTCTGCTCAATGACGATCGCACAGTTATTTTCCACTAAGCCCCCCAAGTGATCCGCAGCAAGGCGATCGTCGAGCGCATCCTGGCCGAAGTGCGAACAGCTGTTGTCCAGCATTCAATCGCACCAGGACTGGCGGTGGTGCTTGTCGGTGAAGATCCAGCCAGCAGGGTCTATGTACGTAACAAGAGCGCCCAGGCCGAAGCCTGTGGGTTCAACTCTCGCCAGTTTGAGTTGCCAGTCTCGACCAGCGAGGTCGAACTCCTCGACTTGATCAACTCCGTGTCACGCCACGCCCGGGCAATCACCCCCGTCCCCGGCGGCGCTGGCCCTATGACCATTGCCATGCTCATGCGCGACACACTGGAGGCCGCTCTCAATCAGAACGAACAGTGACTTCCACCATCCCAAGCTTTTCCGCGTGCAACACATAAGGCTGCTGTGACCGGCAGCCCACAGAGCCACATATTAACAACAATAAAGGTGTAGCCATGTCCACTTCTGTATCTGAGCAGGTGCGCTCGCGCACGGCTTCAAACAACGACATATCACGATGCTTTCCATCGCCGGCGTGATCGGCGGGGGCCTATTCAGCGGTTCCGGTCATGCGATCGCAGCTGCAGGTCCTGCCGCCATCCTGGCCTACATGATGGCGGGGGCACTAGTGGTGCTCGTCATGCGCATGCTCGACGAGATGGCCATCGCCTCTCCGGACACCGGGTCATTTTCCACCTATGCAGATCGTGCCATTGGCCCATGGGCCGGCTTCACCATCGGTTGGCTGTACTGGTGGTTCTGGGTGCTGGTCATCCCGCTTGAGGCCATCGCTGCAGCTGCAGTCCTCAATACCTGGTTCCCCGGCATCGAGACGTGGGTGTTCGCTTTCAGCATCACCGCATTGCTGACCATCACCAACCTCTTCAGAGTCGGCAAGTACGGGGAGTTCGAGTTCTGGTTCGCCATGCTCAAGGTGATCGCGATCATCGCCTTCATCGTACTCGGCGGCCTGGTGCTGTTCGACTTCCTGCCGAACCGTGAAGTCATCGGGCTCAGCACCCTGGTCGCTCAGAATGGCGGCTTCATGCCCAATGGGTTCGGCGCGGTCAGCGGCGCACTGCTGACCACCATGTTCAGCTTCATCAGTATCGAGGCGGTGACCATCGCTGCGGCGGAGTCGAAAGATCCGGCGCGCAACATCGCCAAGGCGACCCGTTCGGTGATCTGGCGAATCTGCCTGTTCTACCTGGTGTCGATCTTCGTAATCATCTCGATCGTTGCCTGGAATGACCCGCAGTTGCCGGTGCAGGGCTCATATCAGCGCGCGCTGGAGATCATGAACATCCCACACGCCAAGTTCCTGGTCGACATCGTGGTGCTGGTAGCGGTCTCCAGTTGCTTGAACTCAGCGATCTACATCTCCTCGCGCATGGTCTTCTCGCTGGCTAAGCGGGGCGATGCGCCAAGTGTCATCCGCCGCACCACTCGCAAAGACGTATCAGCTTTTGCAGTAGTAGCCAGCACGGTCATCGGGCTGCTGACCTCTGCATTGAACTTCTTCGCACCGTCAGAGGTGTTTGGTTTATTGCTGGCATCATCTGGCGCGATCGCTCTGCTGGTCTACCTGGTGATCGCGATGTGCCAGCTGCGCATGCGTTATAAGCTTGAGCGCAGCAACACGCCGATCGCGCTCAAAATGTGGATGTTCCTGGTACTGACCTGGCTGGCAATCGGCTTTATCGTCGCCGCGCTGACCACGATGGTCGTGCTGCCTGAGCACCGCAGTGAAGTGACAGCCACGGGTCTGCTGACGTTGCTGACGGTCGCGCTAGGCTTGATCTCGCAGAACCGTAGGAAAACAAAAAACTCAGCAGGGGCCCAGAGTGCGCTGAGTAACTGATCCAGCTGCTAGAGCGCCCTTATCCCAAGCTTGGGAGAGCGCTTCACCGTAAAGCTAGCTGGCTGTCAGCATCGACCTGAGCCCGGTTGGGTCGAAGGGCGCGCCTAGCTCGCCGTCTGGGAGCAAATCTTCGCAGGCTTGAGCCCTCCAGCGTACCGATGATGCTTTTGGACTTATAGTGGTTTGCAGTCCGCTATGACGGGGCACGCGCTTGGTCCCGCCACCGCGATGGTAGCATTCCGTACGCTTGAGCAAACTGCCGATTGAAATGTGATAAGTCAGTAAACCCGGTCTCGTATGCCACCTGCGTGACCGGGTGCGCTGTGCTTTCCAGCAACCAGCACCCCTGCTCCAGCCTGACACGCCGGTAATACTCCGAAGGTGTCACTCCCAGATATTTCACGAATAGCCGTGAAAGCTGCCGCTCCCCGATGCTCGCCTTCTCGGCGATCTGCGCAATCGTCAGCGGCGCACGGATATATTGATGCATGAGGAACACCGCCCTGCGTACCTTGCCGTCGAGTGAAAAGGCTTTCGAGTCCGAGTGCAGCAATGGGATCTGCGGATGGTTGGCCTCGCGCATCTGGTCGGAAATCAGGTGCCTCAGGCTCTTCGTCGCGCGGTCAACGCCGCAGTGGCGGCTGACCAGATACAGCGCCAGATCCATCGTCGATGTGCCACCCGCGCAAGTGATAATGCCTTTGTCGACGATGAATATTTCATCGGTCACGGGGATCGACTCAGGGAAGTACTCTTGGAATTCGGTGTAGTGATACCAGTGAACGCTGGTGTGCACGGCGTCCATCAACCCCGCCTTGGCCAATGCGAAGGAACCAGTGCAGGCTCCGACCAGCACTTTCCCTGTCGCCTGGGCTGTGCGCAGGTACTCCAGCACTCGGCGATCGTAGTCCAGAGGCCGCGGTACTCGCCCGCCCACTACCACGATGTAGTCGAACTGCGCGGGGTCCTCAAGTGTGGCCTCCGGCCGTACTTCCAGCCCGCAACTGGCTTTAAGCATCGATCGATCAGCGGCCATCAGCTTCCAGCGGCACAGTACCTGATCACTCTTGTCGCCTCGATCGGCCGCGTGCCGCAAGACCTCGACGAGGCCGGAAAACGCCATCAGGGTAAAACCTGGCAACAGCACAAACCCCACCGACAGGCCGGGCACGCTCACCACCGGCAGATGGTCGTCCACCGGAGAGGGAAAATTCAGCCTGGGAATATTCATCGTCAGCATCCTCATGGCGGATGTCCGGATAATACCTGCTGATGTCGCCTGTGTACTCATATTAACTAAACTTTCCCCCTTATGATTTTTTCAACGGGCACGCCTGAGTCCGTCCATAACTCCAAGACCACATCAGTAGAAGCGTTCATGACCCAAGACATCAGCCTGCTAAATACTGTCATCGGCCCCGTGATGCGTGGCCCTTCCAGTTCTCACTCCGCTGCGCCCTACATGATCGGCCGGACCGTGCGGGAACTGGCGCTCGCCCCAGGAGAGCAGTTGAGGTCGGTGGTCGTCCATTTCGACCCATCGGGCTCATTTGCCGAGGTTTACAGCAATCAGGGCAGCGATGAAGGGTTTGCCGCCGGGCTGGCGGGTGTGACCATAACCTCCGAGGCTTACAAGCAGGCCTTGCAGCGCGTTCGCCGAGGGCAGGATTTCGAATTCGCGATCCGCATCGTGCCGCTGGAGCGCAACGACCATCCGAACCGGGTCGATCTGCACGTCTGCGTCACCGGCATCCAAGCCCATGAGCGCACCGATGTGTTCGAGGGCGTGTCACTCGGTGGTGGTACCTTTCTGGTCACCCACCTCAATGGCCAGCACATCAATGTGGACGGCGCCGCGTACACCCTGATCGTCGAACACGAAGGAGCGGTAACGAGCGACCTGATGTTCTGCCTTGAAGGCTCGCAGGTAGCGCAGCGCCGAAGGCTCCACGACATGACGATCTGCGCCCTGACAGCCGCGCCGTCGGCCCGGATGCTCGCCGACCTGCGCGGGCAGGCTGGCCTGCGTCGGGTGCGTCTGGCCAGCCCCACCCAGGAAGTAGTGTGCAACCGCGAACGCACCTTGCTGGGCGCAAGCCATCTGCTGCAATGTGTAGCAGCGGACGCCGACCTGGCCGACTATGCGACGGCCTACGAATGCGACCGGCTCGGGCTGGACGTGGCCACTGTCCAGCAGCGGTTCGATGAACGCGTGCAACTGATGGCCGCCTCGGTGGAAGCTGGCTTGGCCAAAGAAGACAGCGCCGGCATGAAATACCTGCGCCCGACGGCCCGCCGATTTTCCCGCACCCCGTTGCCGGAGCCGCTGGAAAGCAGCTTCCTCAAGATCGCGATCGCCGGCGCGCTGGCTGCCATGGAAGAAACCACCAGCCGCGGCGTTGTCTGCGCCGCGCCCACGGCAGGCAGCGCCGGTATCGTACCCGGTTGTCTGCACGCACTGCGCGCATTCGGCGCCAGCTACCACGCCCTGAGCGACAGCCTGAAAGTGATGGCGCTGATTGGCGCGCTGTTCGCGGTGCGCGGCTCCTACGCCGCAGAAATGGGCGGCTGCTCCGTGGAAACCGGCACCTCGGCGGCCATGGCGGCGGCTGGCATCACCCACTACTTCGGCGGTACACCGGCGCAGATCCTTACCGCTGCATCGATCTGCCTGATGAACACCCTGGGGCTGATCTGTGACCCTGTGGGCGGCGAAGTGGAGATCCCCTGCCACGCCCGCAATATCGCCGGTGTGGGCCACGCGTGGAGCGCCAGCACAGCAGCCTTGGGCGGCTTCGATGCGGTTATTCCCTTCGATGAACTGGTCGAGCAGACCGTCAAGGTCGGCGACATGATGCATCCCGACCTGCGCTGCACAGCACGCGGCGGTTGCGCCACCACGCCCTCGGCGCTGCGCTTGGTCGCTGTCAAGAACCTGGAGGCCTGAACTATGCAGATCATCGAATTGGCTGGTGTGCACGCCGAAGGCGAAATCGGCCGGGTGCTGCTCAAGGGCGCACCGGCCATTCCCGGGCACACGCTGCGCGAGAAGATGGACTATCTCAACCTCGTGGATGACAGCCTGATCCGGCGCTGTCTGTTCGAACCGCGCGGCTCGGCCAACATGACCGTGAACCTGTTGCTTGAGCCGGTGGATACCTCGGCGGACATCGCCTTCATCCCGCTTCAGCCCGACGGCGCCCACGCGCTGTCTGGGTCCAACTGCATCTGCGTGACTACCGCCGCCCTGGAGATAGGCACGGTCGCCATGCGCGAGCCGCTGACCACCGTGGCGATCGAGACACCGGCCGGGCGCGTAGAAGCCCGCGCCAAGTGTCGCGATGGCAAGTGTGAACGGGTAACGGTGAAGATGGCGCCCAGCTTCGTCGAGCACCTGGACCACGCTCTGGAGGTGCCCGGCCTTGGGCAGCTGAAGGTGGATGTGGCATACGGCGGTTGCTTCTTTGTGCTGGTCGAGGCCGAGCAACTGGGTGTGCGTCTGGTGAAGCAGGCGGCGCGGCGGCTGGTTGAACTGGCCGCGGTCATCAAGCAGGCCGCCCAGGAGCAGATTCACCTCGCGCAGCGCCCGGGACTGGGTTCCTGCAAGATCGAATACGTGATGTTTACCGACACCGAGGACGGCAAACGGCTGAACTGCAACATCATCCACCCCGGTCGCGTCGACCGCTCACCATGCGGCACCGGCTGCGGTGCAAGGCTGGCGATCCTGCATCGACGGGGGCAGGTAGCAGTGAACCAGCCCGTGACTTTCCACAGCCTGATCGGCAGCACGTTCGAGTGCCGGATCGTCGAGCAGGCCGAACCTCGTAGCGGCAACATCACCCATGAAATTAGCGGCAGGGCCTGGATCTACTCCCGCGAAAAGTACTGGGCAGATGCCACAGACCCCTACGCCAACGGCTACGTGCTCTCAGACACCTGGGGCCCGAATGCTGAATAGATAACCGCCGCTTACAAGCACCACGCCCACTTGCCAGGTCGGCCTTCTGACCGTGCGACGGATTCGCTCAGCCCCAATAAAAACGATCCACATCCTTTGACCAAGCCAACTATAAAAACAGCGAGGCACACCATGAGTACAGTCGTTACTGGATACTCGGATTCCGTTTCACCCGGCTCGATCTCCTTTGATGATGCGCCGCTGCGGCGCGTACACGTCAAGGCTATTGCCGGCGGCATGGGCGGCCAGTTCACCGATGGTTTCATTATCGGCATGATCGGCATCGCCCTGAGCATGGCCGCTGGTGACCTGCACCTGAACAATTTCTGGACCGGCCTGATCGCCGCCGGCTCTTTGCTCGGTATTCTGTTCGGCAGCTTGCTTGCCGGCTCGGTGGTCGACCGTATCGGTCGCAAGGGCATCTACAACCAGACGATCTGGGTGTTCGCCGTTGCCGCGGTGCTGCAATACTTCGTCACTTCCCCTGAGCAGTTGCTTGTCTTGCGTTTGGTGCTAGGGCTGGCGATTGGCGCCGATTACGCGGTCAGCCTTTCGCTGGTCAGCGAACTAGCGCCCAAGCGCCATCGCGGTCGGATCATGAGCGCCGTGATGATCGCCTGGGTGGCTGGCTTTGTGTTCGCCTACTTTGCGGGTGTGCTGATCGAGAATATGGGTGAAGGCGCATGGCGCTGGGCCTTGGCCAGCAGCTTGATTCCGGCGCTGATGACTTTGTTGATCCGGATGGGTACGCCTGAATCGCCGCTGTGGCTGATCTCGAAGGGGCGTCGGCAGGAAGCGCAGGCAATCGTCAAACAGCATATGGGCGCCGACATTGCTCTGCCAGAGCAAGGCGCTGTGCAGAAGAATGCCGGCTGGGCGCAGTTGTTCAGCCGAGCCTGGCGTAAGAATGCATTTGTTGGCGCGGCGTTCTACTTCTGTCAGGTGATACCGTTCTTTGCACTGGGCACGTTCATTCCGCGGGTGCTGGAAGCCATAAAGGTGGAGAACACCGAGGCAGGCTCGATCATCTACAACATCTTCCTGTTCGTCGGCATCCTGGCTGGGTTCTGGATCGTGGACAAGATCAGCCGCCGTGTCTTCCTGATCGGCAGTTTCTACTTCTGCGCCGCCGTGCTACTGGTGCTCACCCTGTGGGCGGGCATGCCGCCAATGTTGGCTGTGGTGCTGTTCTCGGCGTTCGCTGTAGTGATGTCAGGGTGCACTGTGCTCGAATATGCTTATCTGCCGGAGCTGTTCCCGACTGAATTGCGGGCTTCTGGAATCGGATTTTCGGTGGCCATAAGCCGGCTAGGAGCAGCGGGCGGGACATTCCTGTTGCCGATCGTGATGGAGACCCATGGCGTGCAGGCAACACTGGGCATCTGTATTGTTGCGTTGGTGCTCGGCGGAGTAATCTGCCAAGCGTTTGCGCCGGAGCCTGCGCGAGCTTAATACACCGTGGGTATGCCCCTGGTCCGGGGAAACGCCAAATCTCGCTCCGGCAGAGCCATCATCTGGCTTGCTGGAAACAAGTAGTGGCGAATGCCAAGTGCCCGCTTGGGTCGATAGCTGTGAGCCGTGTACGGTTCGATCGCACTGCTTAGAAGTGCCCGGCGTATCATGCCGGGCATTATGGGATGATCATTTGGCCTCGGCGCCTGGCAAACTAGTCGCCAGGTCAAGCATCTCTGATCAGACGCTTTGGTTCAGCTTTTCCTGGTGAGTTGCGTTGCGATTCGCTGGGGTGGCCAGGCCAAAGTGGTCTCTCAAAGTCGTGCCGCTGTAATCAGTGCGGAAGAAGCCACGGGCCTGCAGTACCGGTACTAAAAGCTCCGTGAAGTGCTGCAGCCCATCTGGGAGCAACGGCATCAAGTTGGCGCTGACGCTAGCAAATACGCTGTGTTGAGCCCGCCTATTGGTAACGAGTTCTGGAGTATCGGTGTGAAGAAGGGCGAGCCAGCCTTGCTTGAATCGGTCAACAAAGCGCTTCGAGATATGGAGAACTCTGGTGAAATGCAGACAATTTTTGATAAGTGGCTGGGCGAGGGTACGCTCTACAAGATGAAGCGCTCCTTCACTGTGCAGCCGGTCAACTCTAAAAACAGCTAAATGACGGCCTTCAGCGTCCGATTGGGCGCCGAAGGTAAAGTTGAGTGCCGAGGTTACTGATGACGAACGAGGATAAAATTCTCCCAGGCCGCAGCTTGGTTGGCGGCTCTGCACAGGGCGAACTGCTTTTCGCGGACGTAGGACTCAGCTTCTGGGGAGGAGTGAATTCACTCACAGGTGACGTAATCGACCAGCATCATCCGCTAGCCGGGAAGAACTTAGCAGGTCGTGTCTTGGCGATTCCTTCTGGCAGGGGCTCTTGCACTGGAAGCAGTGTGATGATGGAGCTCATCAGTTCTGGCCATGCGCCTGCAGCGCTTATCCTAGCGGAAGTGGATGAGATCCTTACACTCGGAGTGTTGCTGGCGGAGATGATCTACGAGCGCTCAATACCTGTTATCAGCATCGGTAAGGAGGCGTTTGAATCCCTTCGTGGTAGCTCCTATGCACGTGTCAGCGACGAGTCCGTAAGGACACTGAGTAGCCTTCCCCAAGATGATTTTGCACCGAGCAAGCCCAACGGCACGCTCGACTTTTCAGCGTACCCAATCGTTCTTTCGGATGAAGATCGAAAAATGCTAGCAGGCGATCAAGGCAAAGCTGCCCAGGTTGCTATGCAAGTCGTTTTGAAGATGGCCGATTTACAAGGTGCCAGTGAGCTTATCAACGTCACCCAAGCACATATTGATGGATGCATTTACACCGGGCCAGCGAGCCTTAAATTCGCTGAGCAGTTTGTCGAGTGGGGTGCCAAGGTTGTTGTTCCTACGACGCTCAACTCAATTTCCGTTGATCAGCGCCGGTGGAAGACTCTCGGTGTAGATCCAGCATTCGGCGAGCCTGCCAGCGCTGTGGGAAGTGCCTATATGGCAATGGGAGCACGGATGAGTTACACGTGCGCGCCCTACCTGCTGGAGTCGGCGCCTAAGGCAGGTGAGCAAATCGTCTGGGCAGAGTCTAACGCGGTCGTGTATGCGAACAGTGTTCTTGCGGCCCGAACATTGAAGTACCCCGATTACCTAGATATCTGCATCGCCATCACTGGGCGAGCGCCCCTTTCCGGATGCCACCTAAACGAACACCGGAAGCCTCAGTTGAAAATCCACGTGGCATTGCCTAATGAGCTAGACGATGCGTTTTATCCTCTGCTCGGGTATCACGTCGGATTGTTGGCCGGGAAGCGTATTCCGCTTGTGTTTGGGCTAGAGAGCGCTGCTCCAACCCTAGACAACCTGAAGGCTTTCTCGGCAGCATTCGGAACCACATCAGGGGCCCCGCTATTTCACATCGCGGGTGTTACGCCAGAAGCACTGGATGTCGATAAATCCGAGTTTTTGGACTCCGGCTTAGAAGAGATAACCATTGCCCCAGTCGACTTGCTTCAAAATTGGAACAGTCTGAACAGTGCCAGTGAATCGCGCGTCGATATCGTAACGCTGGGTAATCCACATTTTTCGCTGACGGAATTCAAGACTCTGGCGGAGCTCTGCAAGGGTTTAGTCAAAGCTCCTGATACAGCAATGGTCATCACATGTGGACGTGCTATTTACGAGCAGGCGATACAAAACGGCTATATCGCGGAGATCGAGCGGTTCGGCGGCCAAATCGTGAATGACACTTGCTGGTGCATGCTAGGCGAGCCAGTGATCCCGCTGGCTGCCAAAAACGTCATGACCAACTCGGCGAAATTTGCGCATTACGCTCCAGGTCTCGTCGGTCGCCCCGTCCACTTCGCGAGCCTAGCTGGTTGTGTTGAGGCTGCTTCCAAAGGACATACTCAAGGAGCTTATCCTGCTTGGCGAAAATCTCTAGCTACATAATCGACTAGAGCATCAGGTGTGGGCCGGGACATCGCACGCCAAATGCTCTAGCTTAAGTTATAGATGGCCTTGGGCGATCCCCAGAGATCTAAGCGTCGAGTGACCGTCACAGAAGGCTGATTGGCGCTAGCTAATAAGGTAGCGCCACGCCACTGGAGCATCTCGTGCAATGGGAGATACACGGATGAGTGCCATTCAGACCGCAATATCTCCGGCCTAGTGAATTATGCATATCACTCCCATGCCACCATTGCAAAACCTCGTCGCGGTTGAGGCAAGCGCGCGCCACAGTAGTTTCACTCGGGGCGGCAACGAAATTATGTACGCATGTGCCAACGAGAGAGGAACGGTGTGATGGCAACCATCAGTAAATCGCCACAGACAGGCGCGGTAATAGCCCCATGCCAACCTTGAAGATCGCGCAAAGCCTAGGTCACAAAGCTTGTCTGGCGCCCCTTAATCTACCTTGGGAGTGAATCCTCATCTTCGGTAGTGTTAAGAATGAATGCGCCATTAGGGCGGGACATAGTGCGAAACCATACCGTCCATCCGTTGATGGAACCGTACGACCTGTTCCCGCTGCTGCCTTGGTCGGTAGCCTAACCGTAGGTCAAGCGGCGCCATTTGCTTAACGCCGCCCGGTCAGCGTAACCAAACTCATATGGCTGGTGACGTTCGTATTTTTGAGTGAAGAAGGATATTAAAATGGATAATAAATCCCTCAAATTGCCACACTCAAAAACTTTCTATCGCCCAATCGAAGTTGCCATCCGCTGGTGCGATTTATTACATCTAGAGGCGCAGATAGTCAGTGAAGCCGATCACTTACTACTGCAGCGAGGATATACTCATTCTTATCCCTGCATTCAACAAAAACTCGAAATTTTATGGGATGCCATCCGTCATCAGGAACTGCCTTACGGTTGTCTGGGAGTCACTGTGTCATCTAGCGAACACGTCGAACCTGCCTTACTGACTATCCGACATACTGACCTAAAAAACTGGTTCACTCAATTTCTTTCGGGTGAAAAACCAGCCTTTTTATTTAATGACTTGGAAAGAAAATCTGTACTACCTGAAACTTCTGACACGTACAATCTTTTATTGACAGAGATCGAAATATACAAGATCAAGCAAGCTCGCACTCAGTCCTTACTTCTTGAACTTCAGGAAGAACGAGACTCCCTTCGCGAAAAGAATATTGCTCTTACTTCAGAACTTTGCGTGCGAGGCAAGCCCTCCGAACGAAGCCAAAAAAACTATCTGCGTCTGATCGGAGCGCTTTTGAAGCTTATGCTTGGGAAATCCCCAGGAGGCAGATCTTATTCCACATTGACAAGTCAAGCTTCGATCATCAGCGCGCTGATTGCACACAATCGTAATAAGCCAGGTTTCAGCCAGCGTACTCTTGAGGAAAAATTTGCAGCGGCCAAGCGATGCATCGATGATTTTGAATAGATACCGAAATCCGCGAGAGCCACTATCGCATTTTTCGGTGCTCAGTTACTCATCTTGTTCTTGAATGGCAACTCCCCAGCAAGTGCTATGGAGTGCTCCACATGACTGATCAATTGGCCCACTACCTGCCCACGCGCGCAGACAACATTGAACGCCACATCATGCGACGTGACGAGGTGGAACGAAAAACCGGCTTCAAACGCGCGCACATCTACAACCTGATGAAGGAAGGTAAATTCCCTCAGGCTAAACGCATTGGATTGCGGGCAGTCGGCTGGGACTCGCTGGAAATCGAGCAGTGGGTCGTTGAACGCTTAGGCCAACAGGCCTGATGCCATGCGTGTGGTATCGGTGGTTTCCACCAAAGGCGGGGTGGGCAAAACCACAGTAGCCGCCAATCTCGGCGGCCTACTGGCTGACGCAGGCCTACGCGTCCTGCTACTGGATCTGGATAGCCAACCCACCCTCTCCAGCTATTACGCCTTGAGCCAGAAGGCTGATGCCGGTGCGTACGAGTTCATCGCACTCAACCTAGCTATGCCTGCCCAGATTATTTCCAGGACAGTGATTGCAGGGCTCGATCTGATCGTCTCCAACGACGATCAAGGTCGACTGAGTACCTTGCTGCTGCACGCCCCTGACGGGCGATTTCGCCTACGCAATCTGCTCGACAACTTCCGCGCCCGTTACGACCTGCTTTTGATCGACACCCAAGGTGCGCGTAGCGTGCTGCTGGAGATGGCCATCCTGGCCTCCGACCTTGCCCTCTCTCCCATCACCCCGGAAATGCTCGCCGCCCGCGAACTGCAGCGTGGCACCTTGAAGCTACTCAGCGAACTCGAACCTTTCCGCCACATGGGCATTCCACCGCCCCCTTTGCGATTGCTACTGAACCAGGTGAATAGCATTCGAGTGGACACACGGATGATCATCCGAGGCCTGCGCGAAACCTTTGCTGGGACTACCAATATCTCAGTTCTAGACACCGTAGTTCCAGACCGAGTGGCGTATCTCAATGCCGCCTCCCTTGGCCTACCGGTCCACCGAATCGAGACGCGCCAGTCACGCGAACGACGCTCGCCATCCGCGATGGAAACCATGCAAGCGCTGGCCATTGAGCTATTCCCGGACTGGCACAAAGCGATCTCTTCGGTAAGCCGATGCGCGGAGGTTCAATGAGACAAGTCACCCAACTGGCACTTCTCACCCCGTCATTGTGTTTGATCGATCTTGAGGCCACCCGTTTGGCTAGGAGTTCTCTGATGTTGGATCAACTTCCCATCATCGTTCCACCGTCCACTCAACCACACCACCCGCCTTGTGAGGAGTACTGCACCGTGGTCTTTCGCCTGCAGGGTGGGCGCTCGGCTATGGGCTGGTTCCTCGCAGAACTCTCTCGGCATTTCGAAGGTTCGGGTACTGCCGAGATCGTCAAGTTCGAGGTCGGTGACCATTTGCGCAACCGGCGTTAACTGAGGTTGTTCAGATGAAGAAGCTCAGTCAGGAGCAGATCACCGGCAAGCTGCACCAGGACCACTTCCCTCGGGGCCCGGAGCTGGAGCGGCTGTCCGATCCACTCATCGACACGCCCATGCTGGTCACGCTGGAGCAGTTGCGGCCCTACGAACACAACCCGCGCTTCATCCGTAATCCGCTGTACGACGACATCAAGGCGTCGATCCGTGAGCGCGGACTGGATCAACCCCCACCGATTACCCGCCGCCCGGGCGAATCCTATTTCATCATCCGCAACGGCGGTAATACACGCTTGGCAATTCTCGGCGAGCTGTGGCAGGAAACCCGCGACGAGCGTTTCTTTCGCATTCATTGCCTGTTCCGACCTTGGAGCAATGAAATCACCGCCCTACTCGGCCATCTGGCCGAAAGCGATCTGCACGGCCAACTCACCTTCATCGAACGGGCTCTGGCGGTAGCCAAGCTCAAAACCATGCTCGAAGCAGAGGGAGCGCTGCTCTCGCAACGTGAGTTGGCAGGACATCTTGCCGCTGGAGGCTATCCGATTTCGCAGTCGCACATCAGCCGAATGCTGGACACCCTCGAACACTTATTGCCCGCCATTCCACAAACCCTGTATGCCGGTTTGGGCAAACCTCAAATAGAGCGCCTGATCGGTCTACGTAGCCAGGCTGAACGAACCTGGAACCGCTATCCAACTGCCCCCATTGCGTTCACCGATTTTTGGTTCGATACACTGGGTTACTTTGATGCCGAACCCGAGTCATTCGATCTTGAGCAACTCCAGGATGAACTGCTCGAACGCATGAGCCGCTTGCTCGGACAGTCCTACCGTATGTTGGCCCTGGAGCTGAGCGATACCCAGCGAGTCATCTCAACGCCGGGCATCGTCGTGACTACACCCTCAGAGAATAGCCATCTGCCGAGCGTTGATGTCGCCGCGGCAGGACCTCCCTCCTCCGAGCTCCATCCCAAATCAACTGAGACTGGGCCCCATACCGAACCCACGCTAGAAGAGCCGCTCACACCGCCAGAAACGAAGGTCGTATCAGCGGTCAGTCTTCCATCACGCGTTCAACAGATCCGTGAACAGATCGATCGCGAGACCGCCACCGACGCGGCATCTTCGGTCGACACCTATGCGATCGACGACATCTGGACTATCGCACCAGCACTGGATAGCCCCGAACAACTGCGATCCGCCATTGCCAAACTGGCGCGGGAAATGGCGGCCTATGCTGGACATCCCGAGAGCATCATCGATCAGAAGCTTGGCTTGGGCTTCGCCCTGAACATCGAGCGAGTTGATCTTGCAGCGCCGCGCACGGCCGGCGTTCACTTATTGCTCCTGGCCCTGCTGCGTGCTCAAGACGAAGTGAACTGGGAGGATCGCAAGCAACTGCCTTCAGCCCTGTTCGGGCAGCTGCTGTTGGGGATCTATCAACTGCCGCTGACAGATCGTCCCGCCATGGATGTGGGACTGGAGCGATTGCCCGACAGTCTGCTCATCAAACTGTATCGCCTGATCCGCCTGGCCCGCCGCCTGATCGACTTAACGCTTAACCAGGAAGGCAACTCACCGAAGGAGCTGCTATGAATCTGTCTTTCAATGTGCTCAACCAAGCCATGCTTACCCAGGTGCTACACGAGTTGCGCCAGGGCAACCTGCAGCGCTGCAAAGCACTTGGACTGGGTGAGGACGACATCTACCTGTTGCAATCTTTACCGCCCACCACCCTGTCACGCCTGGCCCATGCCGCCGTACCATGGGTAGAGGTCAAGATCGACTCGCCGGTGCTGCACCGGTTGATCGAACAAGCCGAACGCGACGAACAGAACGAGCGCTTGATCAACCGCGCGCTCAAGTTAGGCGCCAGCAGCACAATCATGTATCACTACTTCGGCTTGGCGCATTCGGAAACCGCCCTGCGTCGACGTCTGCTCAAGATAGAAACCCGTAAGGGCCGCCCTCAGCATTTGAGCGAAGCCCAGGAACATGCGCTCTGGCAGCGATGGTGCCAGCTACGCACTCAAGACGGTACCGAGGATCAGCTCGACGCCATGATGCTGCTGGCCCAAGAACAGCAGATCAGCTTGACCATCGTCTGGCAGCAGATCAACCAGTACAGCAACGGAACATGAACCCTGCACCTTCCAGTCGCTGGCAGCGTGTTCTGCAGCAATGCACCCAGCAGCTTAGTGAACGCTGGCCCGCACGCCCCACCACTGAACAACCCTCCAACCAGGCCCTGCAGGCGGGCTTTTTGTTCAGTGGCCAATCTCACGAAGTCGTGCTACGTCGGCTGATGTTGGATAATCGGCTGACGCCATTGGAACGGAATGCCTGGCAGGTGTTTCGGCTCATGCTGCACGGTCAGGGCGTGGTCACACCGCGCTATGAGGATTTGCAGCCTTACCTATCAAGCGTGCCCTACGGAGCGTCAGCGTCCCGTGAAACCATTTCTCGGGTGTTGACGATGCTCAGGTTAACGCGCTGGCTCAGTTTGGTGAGTCGCGGACGCGATCAGCTCAGCGGACGTCTTCAAGGTTCGCTGTACGTTCTGCACGATGAGCCGTTAACCCCCGCCGAAGCCATGGAACTGGATCAGGATTACCTGGCGCTGGTCGGACATGCCCTCGGTCATGCCACCAAGGCGGTACGTATTGTCGCCCAGCACGTTGTGGAGGAAGTCCACCAAGACACGAATATTGATCGGGATCGATTACCGACGCGGCTCGACAGTTGGGGCGGACTTTGGGCGCAGCAAGGATTGGATCCGGAAACCGATGCCGCTCTGCACGATTCCGAACCGGGAGAAAATTCCCTCGTTCGGAATCGTGCAGACCCTTGTTCGGAATCCAAACCAGGCGTGAACGCCAGTGTTTCCGGCAGCGTTCGGAATCCGAACGGCGCCTGTACTGTATTAAAAGAAAGAATAAGTACTGTAACGCGCGCGACTCCACCAGTGGATAACCTTCACTGGCCCGAGCCGCTGCATCTAAGTCCAAGTGAGCGTAAAGCCGTCGCCGTGGCGCTGAACAAGCTCAGCCCAGCGGATCGGCAGGCAGTCCTTAACGAAGCGGGGGCACGCTGTGCGGCTGGTGGTATACGCAAGCCAGCGGCCTATCTGATGGGCTTGGCCCAGCGTGCGCTGAAGGGTGACTTTCGGCCTTGGGCAAGTCAGGCCGAACCATCACCCATCGCAGAGCCGTCCCCACCAGCCCCTTCGCGGACGTCTCGAAAAAAGGGCGAACCTGCATCAGCCGTCGCTCAAGCGTGCCTGAATGAGCTGCGCCAACTGCGTGGAGGGAGTGGACGTTAGTAGATTTGATGCCAGTGGCATCAAATCCATGGAGTTCCACTCTACGAACACATCGGAGCAAACGATGAAATTTTTAGGGAAAAGCCGGTCCCCCCTTCCCACTGACGTCGCCATAGTTAGCCCTCTTAAACCAAATCGAACAGACCGCATTCAGCTTTTTGGCTGCCCTTGACCCTCATCTGTCGCAACGTTCCCGTCCAAGCTTCTGTGAGGACAACACCGTGGCCGATCACTACCAACTCAACCTGGGTTCATTGCGCAGCAGTATCACCCTTACCCTGCACACTCACCACGCCGCCCGCATCTGGCAAGGTCGGACCGCACGTGAAGGTGCCCACTCGATCATGGGCATGGCGGGCTACATCAGTGTCACCAACCTGATCAAACAAACCGCGGCCCAAGACGACCCCTATGCCGACTGGGCCATCGTGCAACTCGAAGAAAAACTCATACAGGCCAAGGCTGGGATGTTAGAACTGAGCCAACAGCTGGATCGGATCAGGCAGGATCTGCCGACACAGATCGACATGGGCGACAACCTCAACATCCACCCCGTCACCTTGCCGTTGTACATCGGTAGCCAGCTGGGCTTTCTCGCGGTCTACCTGCTGACCGACTACGACACTCTGGTGCGCCGGACCCTATTGGCCCATCACACCGCCCTGATCGGCCGCATCGATATGGAAGCCTGGATCGACGACGGCGCCCATCTACTGCGTAGCCTGTTTGGTCAGGCACAGCGCTACCGGCATGCCGGCGTCACCCGTGATGACATGGCGGCGAACAACGCCCGTGCCCTGGCGGCCATCGATAAATTGGGTTTGCCCCCCATGGACATACTTGAGGGTCATCGACGCTCCCAGTTCGCGCCGCCGATCACTCGGCGTGGTGCGGTGGCAGTGGATGACGTCGACGCGTTGGCAGAGCAAGCGAGAGAGCTAGCTGCGACAGTGGATGAGCCGGAGGACGAAGCATGAATCTCATGATCCCGGCTCAACCAATGCCCTTCGAAGTGTTGACACCGGATGCCTATCGACAGCTCGAACACGCCGCCTCCCTAAAAGGCCTTTTAAAACCATTTAAGGGTAAGGGGGAGTTGGAGCAACTGGCACAGGTGGCGAGGGAAATCGAGGCGCAGTTACGTCACCTGATGGAGGCTGTGGTGCAGCAGGCCGGACAGCCCCCTTACTCGCTGCTGGACATTCGTTTAGTGCTGCAGAACACCAGCGCAGGCAGCAACTTTTTGCGTTGGCGCACCCGTGACTTCGCCCGTATGGGGGTTGCGGTCTGGGAACGCCAGGTCTGCAACACAGCCCTGCCGCAGGCCGTACGCGAGAGATTGCACCGTTTCGAATGCGATCGCATTGCACTGAACCTGCAGATGAGCGTGGTGCACTCGCTCTACCGCCAGGCCACGACCTGCGCGATCAAAATGGACAGCGCCGAGCGGCTGCTGCGCCAGTTCACACCCGCAGTGGAGGTATCACAATGAGTACTTTTTTCGTCGGTGAAGGCAATATCGGCAGTGCGCCGGAGTTCCAGGAGTTCGCCTCAGGCAATGACGAGCCACGGCGCTTGCTGCGGCTGAATGTGTATTTCGACAATCCCGTGCCACGCGAGGGCAGCTATGAAGATCGAGGCGGCTATTGGGCGCCGGTTGAGCTCTGGCACCGCGAGGCTGAACACTGGAGCACGCTGTATCAAAAGGGTATGCGCGTGCTGGTCGAAGGTCGTACGGTGCGTGATGAGTGGGAGGACAGCGAAGACAATGCGCGGGTGACCTTCAAGATCGAGGCCCGTCGAGTCGGCATCCTGCCTCACCGAGTGCACAGCGTGGTCATGCGGGAGCGCTCCAGTGAACCGACGGCCTCTCAAAATACAGAGCAGGCCAGTTCACCGGCGTCGAAATCCAAGAAACGCAGAGGGCCACCACCTACGGACTGACGGACATCAGGCATAAAAATTGCACCTCCACACGCAGTTGCTGGCGTGTTATTACGCGCTGCTCGTGAAGCTCCACACTGCCGACAAACTGCAATGGGCTAGCAGCCTCGGACCATTCAAGCATGCCCTCACCGACTAATATGAGGAACCTGCCATTCAGGTTTCTCATATCCCGTCACTGCTGTTTCCAATAACGCTGCTCCGAACTCAATCTGGAGCAGTTCTATGCGTCTCTTCCTCTGCGAGAAACCTTCCCAGGGTCGGGACATTGCCAAAGTACTCGGGGCCACTCGGCGCGGTGATGGTTGCCTGATCGGCGCCGACTCCACTGTCACCTGGTGTATTGGCCACTTGCTGGAGACAGCCCCACCTGAAGCTTATAGTGATCAGTACAAATCCTGGTCGCTGGATCATCTACCGATCATTCCCGTGCAGTGGCAGGTCGAGGTCAAATCCAAGACAGCGGCACAGTTCAAGGTCATCAAACGCCTGCTCAGTGACACTACCACCGTCATCATCGCGACCGACGCCGACCGCGAAGGTGAAATGATTGCCCGCGAATTGCTGGAGCTTTGCAGGTATCGAGGACCCGTTCAGCGCCTCTGGTTGTCCGCCCTCAACGAGGCGTCGATTCGCAAAGCATTGTCCTCGCTGAAATCCGGTCAGGAGACCTTCCTGCTTTATCACTCCGCCCTCGCCCGCAGCCGCGCCGACTGGCTGATTGGCATGAACCTCAGTCGTTTATTTACCCTTCTCGGTCGGCGGGCAGGCTACGATGGTGTATTGTCAGTTGGACGCGTCCAGACACCCACTTTACGTCTGGTGGTCGATCGGGATCGTGCGATTGCCGGCTTCGTCTCGGTGCCCTACTGGGACGTGGATGTGCACCTGTCCTCGATGGGCCAGCGATTCATCGCCTCGTGGTTACCGCCATGTTCAGGACGGGACGAGGCAGGTCGTTGCCTGCAGCAGGCGCTTGCCAGTCAGGCCGTCCAAGCGATCTCTAGCAGTAAGACCACCACAGTGGTCTCGCTGCAGACTGAGCACTCCCGCGAACCGCCGCCCCTGCCCTTCGACTTGAGCACACTGCAAGAAGTCTGCTCACGCAAGCTGGGACTCGGCGCTCAGGAAACCCTGAACATCGCCCAAACCCTGTATGAAACCCACAAAGCCACCACCTACCCCCGCAGCGATTGCCGCTATTTGCCAGAGAATACGTTCAACGAGGCACCCACGGTACTTGATGCCCTGCTTAAAACGGATCCTACACTCAGAACTGCATTTGGGTGCCTGGATCGATCATTACGCTCCCGCGTATGGAACGATACCAAGGTCACCGCGCACCACGGCATCATTCCCACCACCGAGCCGGCAAACCTGGCGCGGATGTCCGAACAAGAACGCCATGTCTACGAACTGATCCGTAGCCACTACCTTGCGCAGTTTCTTCCGCATCATGAGTTTGATCGAACCCAGGTCGAACTGGAATGTGGCGAAGAACGTTTGACCGCCGTCGGCAAACAGATCCTGATCCAGGGCTGGAAAGGCTTGCTCACCGAAAACACCGAGGAGGATGAGCCCAGTCAAAAATCCCAAGTATTACCCATCTTGAAGCAGGGCACGCACTGCGCAGTGGACGATGCCGAACTCAAGTCCATGCGCACTGCCGCTCCCAAACCTCTTACCGAAGGCGATCTGATCAAGGCGATGAAAAACGTGGCCAAGCTGGTCAACGACCCACGCCTGAAACAAAAACTTCGGGACACCACCGGTATCGGTACCGAAGCCACGCGAGCCGGCATCATCAAGGGGTTGATTGAACGCGGTTATTTGCTGAAGAAAAAACGCGCTTTAATGGCCTCCGCCGCGGCCCATACTCTGATCGAGGCGGTACCCGCTGCAGTCGCGGATCCGGGTATGACCGCGATCTGGGAACAGGCGCTGGACGAAATCGAAGCGGGACGTCTGACCCTGGATGCGTTCGTCGCGAAGCAGGCGAACTGGATTGCGCAGTTGGTCGCACACTACCGCTCGCTCACTTTGGCCATAGCGGGAGAAATGAGCCCGGACTGCCCCATGTGCAACGCCTCAATGCTCAGGCGAAAGGGAAAATCAGGTCCGTTCTGGTCATGCTCCCGCTATCCGGGTTGCAAGGGCACTGTGTCAATCAGTAAAGATACGCGTCGCTCTTGATGTGCCATGAGACGATCATCATGAGAACGGTGAGTTCTCTGGCTTGACCTCGTCCCACCCTCTCTGCTGTTGTGCCTCAGGATCATCGCCAACGGCGACCCAAGACCGACTCGCTCCGGGTAGTTCGGTCGGACTCCTTGAGTTCGGAGCCTTCTCTTCTGCGGGGTTTCGTTCCCGTTTTGTGCTCGACCTGATCGTGGTGGCGGATGACCACTGTTGCCTCTACGCGGCAATAGCGGTCATCCGCTTCGGCGATCGTATTCAGTCCCGGAGCCCACCGGGGAAACACGGGGCACCCTTTGTGCGCGGATGCGTGCCAGCATGTTCCGACCCAGGCCACGACAAGGGTCGGTTGGCGAATCATGGCGCAGTTAAACCAAGTTTTGCGAGGAGCTTGTGACTGCGTAAGACCGTCAAAGGTGGCTTTTCTGTTCCTCGCCTGGCGCCTCGCCAGGCCTACTCTTCATTTTTTCATTCCAGTGACTGCTACCGTATTCCAGGCGTAAAAAATCGGGTGGCAGCGCCTTGACGCTCCCCTGTGACAGGCTTATACAAAAGGCGTGGTTCGCTGTCGTTGACAGCCCAGCCCAGGTAGCTTGAACCTTCAAGGCTACGCCACGTTCGTGGTGGTTTACCCAAGTGCGATCAGCGTTCGGAAGCTCGCGCGATTACCGCTTCAGCGGTGATGAATGCCCACTACCCATGCCTGCGGATCACCACCGCAGACGCTCCTCTTCTGCACAGCTATTCCTCCAGACGCATCGTTCGGATCGTCATCGGCTTGCCGGTAGCGAGTCGTTCATTGCTCACCTTCACTTTACCCACCCTGACGGGGGCTCACTTCCCTCTTAGGGATTGTGCGTCGCCGTTTTCCCTTGAAACAGGAGAACCACCATGGCCCACACCAACCAATCCCAAGAAGCGACCACTTACTTCAACCTTCACACCGTCGGTATCGGCTACCTCAACCGTGTTCGTGAAGTACAGGTCCGCCGCGGCCAGCCGTTCATGGCCTGCGATATCGCCGCACTGCACGGTGCCAGCGATGCGGTGGAGTACACCCGTTTCGACTGCAAAGTCGCTGGGGGTGAAGCTGAACGCTTGATTCGTCTCTATATGGACGCCGTCAAAGCCGAGAAAAAGGTCTTGCTGTCGTTCCGTATCGGCGACCTGTGGATCGATCCGTTTCTCTACGAGAAAGGCGATAAACAAGGTCAACCCGGTGCCAGCCTGAAAGGTCGTTTGCTGTTCATCGATTGGATCAAGGTCAACGGGATGTTCGAATACAAAGCGCCCGCCAGGCAGGAAGCAACAGCACCTGCTGAGCAAGCGCCCACCAGTGAACCATCCCCACCATCGGCTGATGCCGAAGCTGACGGGACCGACGAACCAACAGAGGCTCAGGTCGAACCTGAATCTCCACCCACTCCCCGCACGGCCCGCCGTGATGCCACCCGCACTGTTCAGTCCGCCTGAACAGTCCACGATGTTCCACATCAAGGCGCTCTCTCGAGCGCCTTTTCTTCAATCAGCATAGGAGAACCGACATGGAATCCTTCTGGCTTTGCGACGACTGCCTATTCGCTGCGGCTTACGAGGACTACAGCGCGTTATCGCTCTACTACACGACGGATGAGATCGAGGATCGCATCGCCAATATCCATCGTGGACTGGTTCGATTAATGCCCATCAGTGCCGACTTCGATCCCGAAGCCGGCTGGGGAATAAGAGCCTTTTCCCCATTGCCCTGCGACGGCTGTGGTTCACCCCTGCACGGTCAGCGCCATCAATTCACTCAGCTGTAAACAGCGCGCCAGCGACTAACACCCGCCACGCTATATCCACCTGGGGACTCCACTCCCCTCGGGCGTGTACCCCTGATTGTTCCCTTCGGAGGTACCACCATGAGCACCCAACTCACCCTGATTGAAACCTCGGATGTCGAGGCTGATCGTATCGTCCAAGAAAACCAGATGATCGACGAAGCGTTGCATATTCTGGATCGTCGGCTGTTCACCCGCGGCCCTACCCTGAGCTCACCTGATACCGTGGCCTCGTACTTAAAACTGCACCTTGTGCAACAGGAGCATGAGGTCTTCGGTGTGATGTTTCTCGACGCCCAGCACCGGGTGCTGGCGTTCGAGATCCTCTTTCACGGCAGCATTGACGGCGCCAGCGTTTACCCCCGACAGGTCATGAAGAGATCCATGGCTCATAACGCCGGCGCTGTCATTTTGGTCCACAACCACCCTTCAGGTTGTACGGAACCCAGTCAGGCGGATCGCCTCTTGACCGCACGGTTGAAGGAGGCCTTGGCCATGATCGAGGTGCGCGTTTTGGACCACTTCATCGTCGGTGAAGGCCGTCCGCTCTCCCTTGCCGAACATGGCTGGCTGTAATCCTCACAGGCGTCTTCGGGCGCCTTGTTCATTTTCACTCTCGAGAACCCTCATGCACCCCGCACACCAAACCTCAACCCTACTGACGGCCTCAAACCCATTTGTTCGCGGCTACGACAACCTGCATATCGCACGGCTGCTACTGATCACCGATGAAAACGACTGCCCTCCCTGCTTTCGCCCCGTACACGACACACAGGCGCGGCTGCCCGACGAAGAGTTGCAACTGTTCCCCTGCCTGTTCAATGACGATTTCGTCTTGATCAGCGAAGGCCAATCCATTCCGAAGGACTTGGAGGAACGCTGCCCGTCTACCGGGTTGGTGCGCCAAGTGATCTACGCCGTGATGGGCGAAATGTTCAACGAGCGGCATCACGTCGGCGATTTGTACTCCCTGGAAGAAGCCCAAGTCATGGTCCATCGCTTGAGCTTCGAAACGGGACACTACAGTCGAGCCTGGGAGATCAGTACCGCGCACCTTCCCGACGAAGCGATGCTGTGCCTGGAGGCGTGGGTCGGTCACTCCGCCCTGTGGCAAACCGGCCTCTTGTTCGAGCTGTTCAACTTGCCGGATTGCTGTGGCATCGGTTGCAAACTGATCGGCACGCCATGGACGGACGACAACCTGCTGAACATTGAGAGCCAGCCATACTCCAGCCTGAGACAAGAGCAGCTCGACGCCGGCACGCCGGAAGCCTTGGTCAACACACTGTACCTGGCGGCATTGGCGGATGTGCGATTGTTGATTTTCGACCCCGACGCTGCCGTTTTGGATGGGCTCGCCATTTTTGACGAATAGCAACGTGTTCAGCGTTAACACGAACCGCCTTGAATCAACTTTCTCACTGAATCGCTCCTTCACCTCATGTCAGGTTCTGCACTGAATCTGACATGAGGTTTTTTCCATGGAGCGTTTTTTCACGCCTGTGTGCCTGCTGGGTTTGTTGAGCGCCTGCACTGCGCAAATCCCTACCCCATTACCGACCCATTCAGAGATCGACAGTGGCTTCAATCAGGCCCAGCTCTCGTCGGCCACAGCTGTAGGAAGCCATCCGGCAGAGCTTCGTTATGGCCGCTATACGCTGGTCAGCACCGAACCCACCACGGAACAACGCGATCTTCTCGCTCAAATCATTGACGTGAGTATCCCGTCCAACCTAAATCCATCGGTAGAGGAGGCGATGCACTACGTGCTGCTGCGCTCGGGTTATTCGCTCTGTCCAGTTTCCCCGTCGGTGGAGGTGCTGTTTACCGGGCCCCTGCCAGCGGCCCATTACCAGCTCGGTCCAATCCCGTTGCGCCGCGCGCTACAAGTGTTGGCTGGCCCCGCTTGGCAACTCACGACCGATGAAGTCAGCCGTTCGGTTTGCTTCGAACAGCAAAAAACTAATGCCAGCGTCACGCCGATCACGCCAGTCTCGCCCCATCAATGGGAGGCGCGTCCATGAAAGCCTCAACGTTTCAAACCCTCATCATTGGATTGCTTTGCCTGGCGGTCGCCGGCCTGAGCAGTGGTTTGTATAACCAGTATCAGCGCTTGGCCGAGCTACAGCGCACGGATACGCAATACCAACAAACCCTGGACATCCTGCAACGAGATTCAAGCGCCCTCAAGGACACACAGGAAAAACTGCAGTACGCACTGATAGACCTGAAGCAAATGGTCGATACCGGTGAGCAACAGGCCAATACCCTCGATCCGATGCTGGATCAGTGGGCGCAAGAAATACAGGAACTGCACGATGGTCTGGCAGCCCGTGCCACCGCGGCAGACATGACCGCGCTACGTGCACGCTTTGAGCACGTCGAGCAGCAGCTCCTGAACCTCAAGACCAAGCCTTCACTCCCACCACCGACCTCTTCCACGACCCAGCCGAAACAGATGGCTCGCCCAAAACCCGCCCCGATCTCGCCACCGTTCTCAGTATTGGGGGTCGAGGCCCGCGGTGGCGAGCACTTTCTGGCAGTCGCCCCTCCTGACAGTCGCTCGCTCAAGGATGTCCGGCTACTACATAGCGGCGAGCAGCTCGGGGCCTGGCAGCTGAAAGTACTGGAACCGAACTCAGCCATCTTCGCGGTGGCCGCTCAGCCAAACCAGACCGTGCAACTCCCTTGAGAAGCGATCATGAACCGAGCGTCACTGCCCACCATCGCCTGTCTGGTTTCGCTACTGATCACCGGCACAGCGATGGGCAATCCCGTCACCACTCAGTCACGGACTCAGGACACGCAGTCTGCTCCGCTGAGGCACGCTAACTCTGAACAGGCTGCGAGCTGGGGGCTGACCGAGCAGGAGTGGACGCGCTTCGAACAGATCCAAGCCGGCCCACGCGGTTTCTGGAGCCCGAACCTCGATCCGTTGACCACACTCGGAGTCGAAGCCGAGACCGACCAAGAGCGCCAGCGCTATGCCGAATTACAAGTAGCGCTGGAAGCCAAACGCGCCGCGCGCGAGTTGGCTTACCAAAACGCTTACACCGCGGCCTGGGCCAAGCTGTTTCCCGGGCTGCTGCCTATCCAGGGCATGGCGTCCCCGCCCCCGGCCAGCTCATCGGTAATGCCGCGCCAGGCCCTGTTTGTGGAGGACCACTGCCCAGCGTGCACCGCCGAAGCGCAGCGTCTGCAAAGCAGTGACACGGCGTTCGATATCTACCTGGTGGGCAGCCAAGGCGAGGATGAACGCGTCCGTCGCTGGGCTCGGCAAGCCGGCATTGATCCGACCAAGGTTCAACGCCGCCAAATCACCCTGAACCACGACCGTGGTCGCTGGTTCAGCCTGGGTGCCTTGGGGTCATTACCTGCCACATTTCAACAGGTGAATGGACAATGGCAACGCCTCGACTGAGTGGTATTGCGCTGATGCTAGTGATGCTAGCGGCACAGGCCGAGGAGCTTCCACCTCCAGCCTACCAATTGGCGGCGCGTGGCGCCGACATCCCTTCTACGGTGCTGTTCGCCATTGCCCTGCAAGAGAGTGGTATTCGCGTCCGTGGTCGACTGCGACCCTGGCCTTGGACCCTTAACATCGCCGGAACACCTTACCGCTTCGCCAGTCGCCAAGCCGCCTGTCACGCCTTGCTTCAGGCGCTCGCCCGACATGACGCGAAGCGGGTCGACGCCGGACTCGGGCAAACCAACCTGGGTTACCACGGCCAACGTTTTTCGAGCCCCTGTGAAGCCCTGGATCCCTACCGAAATCTCGCCGTGACCGCCGCGCTGTTACAAGAGCACCACGCCGCCACCGGCGATTGGGTGTCGGCTGCCGGACGCTATCACCGCCCGGCAGGCGGCGCGCCGGCCGCGCGTTACCGCGCAGGTTTTTCCCGACAACTCGAACGACTACTGGTTTCCTTCGAACAGGGCACATCACCATGAAGCGAATATCCCTTGCCTGCTATGCCAGCCTGCTCTTGGCACCGTTCGCCCAGCCGGAACTGACCATCGCCGGGGATCAGCCTAGCGACTTCTCCCGCCCCCATTTTCAAGTTTCCGGGCCGCCCATAAACAACAAGACCCAGCCTGATTGGCCCGATCACCCCATACATGCGGACCTGTCCACCTTTGCCGATGAAGCCTGGATACTGCCCGTCCATAGCTCTCTCTTGAGCCCCGGCCCAATCACGTCTCGTGCCCTGAACATGCCGGGCTTGCAGCCATTTTTCCTGGTCGGCGGCGACCCCCAATCACTGGCTTGGTTGCGTCAACGCGCGGCTCAACTGCAGGAAATGGGTGCGGCCGGCCTCGCCGTTGAAGTGGCCGATACTGAAGCCCTGGCCCAGATTCGAGCAGCCGCTCCGGGCATCACCATCCTCCCGGTCGACGGCAACGATATCGCCACTCGCCTGCAGATCGAGCACTACCCCGTCCTGATCACTGCCACCTCACTGGAACAGTGAGTTCAGGTCATGACCGAGCACGCGATGGAGTCCAAGCTCCGGCCAGCGGTGGAGCTGTACACCGTAGCGATCTGCATCGCCGCCGCGGTGCTGTGCGTGTACTCGCCCTGGGCTGTGGCCATATCACCCGGGATCGGTCTGGTTACAGCGCTGGCCTATGCCCTGTTCGGCCTTATCCGCCTGCGACAAGCTCGGGAGGTGCTGCGTTATCGGCGCAATATCCGTCGGCTGCCCCGCTACGAGCTGACCAGTCACCAGATTCCGGTCAGTCGTAAGCGTTTATTCATGGGCCGCGGCTTTCGCTGGAACCGCCTGCACACCCAGCGCTTGGTCGAGGCCCAGGATCCGGCGGTCGCTCACTATGTCGATCAACCGACCCGCTACCGCCTGGCCCGTGGGCTCGAACGGCACCTGGAGCATGCACCGTTTCCACTCTCGATACTGGCCCGTGTCACCGCCTGGGACAGTGCCCTCAATCCGTTGCGCCCTTTGCCCCCGGTGGGTGGCTCGCCGCTGTTGCATGGGGTCGAGCCCGATGAAACGGAAGTCAGTCTGCCGCTGGGCGAACGGGTCGGACACACCCTGGTGCTCGGCACTACCCGTGTCGGCAAGACGCGACTCGCTGAGGTGTACATCACTCAGGACATTCACCGTGTTGAACATGAGGTAGTGATTGTCTTCGATCCGAAGGGCGATGCCGACTTGCTCAAACGGATGTATGTCGAAGCCAAGCGCGCCGGTCGGGAGAAGGAATTCTATGTTTTCCATCTAGGCTGGCCAGAGATCTCCGCGCGTTACAACGCCGTAGGACGTTTCGGGCGAATTTCGGAAGTGGCGTCGCGCATCGCCGGGCAGCTCAGCGGTGAAGGGAACTCTGCGGCCTTTCGTGAGTTCGCCTGGCGTTTCGTCAACATCATCGCCCGCGCTCTGATCGAGTTGGGCCGGCGTCCAGACTACCTGCAGATCCAGCGACATGTGGTCAACATCGACGCCCTGTTCATCGAGTACGCCCAGCAGTTTTTCGCCAAGACCGACCCGAAGGCGTGGGAAGTGATCATCCAGCTCGAAGGCAAGCTCACCGAGAAAAACATTCCCCGGCATATGGTGGGACGCGATAAGCGCGTGGTGGCCATCGAGCAGTACCTGGCGGCCAAACGGGTATTTGATCCGGTAATGGACGGGCTGCGTTCGGCAGTGCGCTACGACCGTACTTACTTCGACAAGATTGTTGCCTCGCTACTGCCGCTGCTGGAAAAACTCACCACCGGCAAGACCGCCCAGTTACTGGCCCCCAACTACACCGATTTAGATGACCCGCGGCCGATCTTCGACTGGATGCAGATCATCCGAAAACGCGGCATCGTCTACGTCGGCCTCGATGCGTTGACCGACGCCGAGGTGGCCGCCGCCGTGGGCAACTCCATGTTTGCCGATCTGGTCTCGGTGGCCGGGCATATCTACAAACACGGCATCGATCATGGCCTGCCCGCATCAGGCAGCAGCAGTGACAAGCTACCGATCAACCTGCACGCCGATGAGTTCAACGAGTTGATGGGCGATGAATTCATTCCGCTGATCAACAAGGGCGGCGGCGCGGGTATCCAAGTGACGGCGTACACCCAAACCCTCAGCGATATCGAAGCGCGTATCGGCAACCGCGCCAAAGCCGGCCAGGTCATCGGCAACTTCAACACGCTGCAGATGCTCCGCGTGCGCGAAACCGCCACCGCTGAGCTGCTCACCCAACAGTTGCCCAAGATCAACGTGCTGACCAAGACCCTGGTCTCGGGGGCCACCGACACCTCCGATCCGGAGGCCAACACGGATTTCACCTCGTCCTCCCAAGACCGGGTCAGCAGCACCAGCGTGCCACTGATCGAACCGGCCCATATCGTCAGCTTACCCAAGGGGCAAATGTTCTCGTTCCAGGTGGGCGGTCAGCTCTGGAAAGTCCGCATGCCTCTGCCCAAACCTTCGCCGGACGATGCCATGCCCAAGGATCTGCAAGAGCTCACTCAGCGGATGCGCGTCAGCTACAACGAACAGCCGGGGCACTGGTGGAGTGCAAGTGGCGGCGGTCCGACGCTGGACTTCGATCCAGATCGGGTTACGCCTCCACGCACTTCTTCAGCGGTGGATGCAAGTGTTCCTGCTCAGGAGGCCCCATGACGCCGTCGGCCCTACAGTGCATCTCGTGGAGTCAAGGAAGATGACTTCAGCTCAGCGCCCTCCTCCGCAACCCATCCAGCGGCCAGGGCTGATCGTCTCGGCGATTAGTCTGGTCCTGCGCATTATCAGTTTGTTGATCGCTTCGTTGCTGTTCTCGATTCTAATCGAGTGGGCCGGTCTGCTGCTGTTCTGGGGCGATCAAGGCTGGCGACACAGTCAGGCGATGATGAGCAGCGAACTGGGCTGGCTCAGTGAGCACTTCACATCCTCACTCATTATCCAACAGCCTGGACAGACGATTGTCCAGTGGCTGGATTTCCTCAAGCAGTGGTTACTGGTCAAGACCGGTTTTACGGATTTTGCCCAGCAGACGCGAGTCTCGAGCCAGGGCAACGACTTTTGGAGCGGGATCAATCAGCTCTACGTGAACATCGAGGACTTTGTGCTGGCAGCGGTGTACGTCAGCTTCACGTTCGTGGTGCGCCTAACCATTCTGGCCTTGGCGATTCCCCTGTTTCTGCTGGCCATGTTCACCGGCTTTATCGACGGCCTGATGCGCCGCGACCTGCGAAAATTTGGAGCAGGGCGCGAAAGCAGCTTTGTCTATCACCGGGCTAAACGAGCGGTCATGCCACTGCTGATCGTGCCCTGGATCCTTTACTTGTCGCTGCCCTTCTCGCTCAACCCCATGGCCGTATTTCTGCCTTGCGCCGTGATGCTCGGGGTGGCCATGGCCATCACAGCGGCGACGTTCAAAAAATATCTCTGAGTGCGACACGAATGTTTATCTGCGGAAGTGTTCAGGGGGCCAGCTCATGAGAGGCCCAAGCTCCCGGTCGTAAGGAGCCGCCAGTCCCGCGTTAGTGGACAACCCTCACAGGTGTTTGGCTTCGAGAGGAGTGTGATCATGGCATTGGTTGGTAGACGAGATGGACGCAATTTTGGCTATGGCCGACAACTGAGTTATGCCGGACCGCAAGCATTGCGCGACTTTTTTGGCGGCGGGCATTACGCCACGGTCAAGGCGCACAGTGATCGCTGGCAGGCGTTTGTCCGCTGGTGTCGTTCGGAGGATGGGCCGGGATTTAATGATGCGCGACAGATAGATTCGCAGACCTTGCTGGACTACGCAGGGCATCTGCGCCAACAAGTCGAACAAGGCGCTATCGGCATCGCCACCGCGCAAAACCGGTTGTCTAGCGTGAACCGGACTATGGCGGCGCTTCGCGACGATCGGTCCGTGGCGGTGCCGAGTCCGAGTAAGACTTTGGGAATGCGGCGCACCAGTGTTCGTCGCTCGGTGCCGCAAGACCAAGACCATGAGCACGTGAAGCGGATCGTCGACGTGCTCTGCGAACACCAAATGCCGCGCGCGGCAGCCATCGTTCAGTTGGCCCGAGCCACCGGCATGCGCTTGCGCGAGGCCATTTTGGCCGACCTACCGCGCCTAAAACATGAGACCGAACACTATGGCAAAATCAACATCCGAGATGGCATCCAAGGTGGCCACTCACGTGCATCGGCGCTTCGTTGGATTACGGTAAATGATCCTATTCGTGACGCGCTGAAATTTGCCGAACAGGCTTCGCCCAACGGTAGCCGCAATCTGCTTGCACCGAACGAAAGCTATGTCGATTTACAACGGCAAATCGTCCATCCCGCACGAGAGATCCTCCATTCGCACAACCTCAAAGGCTTCCACGAACTTCGGGTCGCCTATGCGTGCGAACGCTATGAGCAGATCACTCATCATCTCGCGCCCATCAACGGTGGCCGTTGTTACCAACTCGACCGACGCCTGGATCAGGATGCCCGAATGCAAATTAGCTACGAGTTGGGGCTCGGCCGTGTCGAACTGTTATCGACTTACATTGGTAGTCGAACATGAGCAAGCCATTCGATATGGAGCTGTTCCTACTACTCGCGACGTAGTCCGGCATGATCGGACCAGTAGGTACGTGTGAACTGTGCTGGTGGATCTTTGGGAATGGCATGGTCGTTTCCCAGAAAAAGCGATTCATCAGACCTCAGGTTTCTTACGGAATAATTCGCCCTTTGACTTGATTCTGCTCCCAGCTCCATATGGGACAGCATCATGCCGACTTCCGTCTTTCGCTGCTTACTACTCTCGCTGGCTATTGTTCACGGCAGCAGCTATGCCGCCTCGGCTCATGAGCAGGATCAACTCAGTCTTATCCAGCGGCAACTCGACCCCATCGAACGCCTTGCAACGCGAGCTGAGGTAGCCAGTACGGCTGAACCCGGCGATCGCTATCGCTTCGACTATCCCCGCCTGTCTCAGGACATCCAACGTATTCGCCAAGGCATACGGGGCTATCTGTCCCCTTCACGCGCTCAACCCCGCGATCCCGCTGAGCTGGTCGGTGATTACCGTCTCGACACACTGCCTGTGGAGTCGTCGCCATGAGCATGACCGACGCCCAGAGCTCAGCGTTCCAAAACGCCTCCGGCTTCTCGGCACAGAGCAGTTCGACGCTCTGGCTATCCCTGGTTCTGGTCCTGGCGTTGCTTTGGTGTGCGTGGGTGATGTGGACGGCTTACCGGAGTTGGGCGGCCGGCAGTGTGCGCTTTGGCGCCTTCGGCGGCAGTGCCGCGCGCGTCTTGCTTACCTTGCTGGTTTTGATGTTCTTCACCCTTTCCTAACCCAGGAGATCGCCGCCATGTTCAAGTGCTTTGCCCCTCTGAAAAACAACCTGCGTGATCGTGCCAGCCAACGCTTGATCGGTCTGCTGTTGGTGCTCGGCCCAAGCCTGGCTTTTGCCGAACTTCCCACCATGGAGGCCCCTTCGCGCGGCGAAGGTTCCGGGTTGATCGAGACGATCAAAAACTACGCCTACGACGGTGGCATCTTGCTGGGTCTGCTGATCGCCCTGCTCGCTTTTCTCGGTGTGGCCTGGCATTCGCTGACGGTGTATGCCGACGTCCAAAACCAGCGCAAGACCTGGAAGGACCTCGGCGCGGTGGTCGGTATCGGCGCCCTGTTGGTGGTGATCATCATCTGGTTCCTGACCAAGGCTGCCGCGATTCTGTGAGGTTGGCATGAACGACACTATCGAACGCCTTGCCGACGGCACCCTGGTCTTTCTGCCGGAACGGCTCAATCGCGATCCCGTCGTATTGCGCGGTTTGACCAATGATGAGATGTGGGTGGCGCTCGGTGGCGGTGCGGTCATTGGTCTACTGCTGGGCGTTCCGCTGGCGATCGCCACCGCCTCCATTGCCGTGGCGCCAACCGGCATGATCGCAGGCATGGCGCTGGTGTTATTTGCTGGCGGCACTCTTTTGCGTCGGGCCAAACGGGCCCGCCCTGAGACTTGGTTGTATCGCAAGCTCGAATGGATGCTCGCCAGCCGTTGGCGTCTGAGCCGCGGGAGTTTGATCCTGCACTCCGGTGCCTGGACGGTTCGCCGTTCCCGCCGCCTGCGCCCTGCCCTGTCTCGGTGGCAGTCATGAGCCGATTTCGAAACAAGGTGGATGCCCAACAGGCCCACATCTTCAGCCTGCGCCTGGCGGTAGTGATCCTGGCCCTGGTCTGTGCCGGACTCTGGTATGGCTGGCGCTCGGCACCGACCGATCTGACCGTGCATGTACCCCCGGATCTGCGCTCGGGCAGCACGCGCAAGTGGTGGGATATCCCCTCAGAGAATGTCTATGCCTTTGCCCTGTACATCTTTGGCCAACTCAACCGCTGGCCCTCAGACGGCGAGCAGGACTATCGCCGCGCCATCTATGGCTTGCAGTCTTACCTGACACCCGCGTGCAAGGCCTTCCTCGATGGCGACTACGAGTACCGCAAGGCCGCCGGCGAACTGCGCCAGCGGGTGCGCGGTGTTTACGAAATCCTGGGCCGAGGCTACAGCGAAGATCCGGAACTCAGGGTCAAGCAGCTCGACCGCGACAGCTGGCTGGTCAAGCTCGACCTCAATGCCGATGAGTATTACGCCGCCGAACCGGTGAAACGAGTGGTAGTACGTTATCCATTACGCGTAGTGCGCTTTGATCTGGACCCCGAACGCAATAAGTGGGGGCTGGCACTGGATTGTTATCAGGGCACTCCGCAAAAAATCTCCTTGCCTGGAGGTGAACCATGAAGCGGATGTCTACCCTGGGACTCACGGTCGTACTGATGTTATGGGGACTTGCGGCGCAGGCCGTCGAGCTGATGCATTGGGAACGCCTTCCCCTCGCGGTCCCATTGGTGATCAATCAGGAGCGGGTAGTTTTTGTCGATGAGGCTATTCGAGTCGGCGTGCCCTCAACCCTGACGGGCAAGCTGCGCGTGCAATCAACCGGTGGAACGCTGTACCTGCGCGCGTCGGAAGCCATTGCTCCGACCCGCCTGCAACTGCAATCGGTCGCGACGGGCGAGATCATCCTGCTGGATATCGCGGCCACGCCTGGCGACCAGCCGCTGGAGCCTGTGCGTATTCTCAAAAATGCTCTGGCGCAAGATACCGAAGCTGAATCTAACACCGCCCCTGTTCCAGAACGCACGCCGATCCCAGTCGCCTTGACACGCTATGCCGCACAGAACCTGTACGCGCCGCTGCGCACCGTAGAATCCTTGCCCGGCGTCCGCCGCGTACCACTCAAGCTACGCACCGAACTGCCGACCCTGCTGCCGACCGAAAACGTGTCCAGCACACCGATCGCCGCCTGGCGGCTCGGTGATTACCGGGTGACGGCGATGAAGTTGCGCAATCGTGGTCCAGCGACGTTGCAACTCGATCCACGTCGGCTTCAGGCCAAGCTGTTCGCCGCGACCTTCCAGCATGCGTTCCTCGGGCCGGTCGGCAGTGCTGAAGACACCACGGTTGCCTACCTCATCACCCGCGGAGCCGGCCTCGAACACGCGGTGCTGCTCCCGCCCGTTGCGCGAGGGGCTGACGATGAAAGCTAACGCCTTGCTCAAATGGCTGGTACCGGCTGCGCTACTGGCCGTGGTGTTGATCATTTTGAAAACCTGGGTCGCAGGTAGTAACGCTCCCTCTTCAAAGAGCACGGTAGATCAGGGCAACCTTCAGCTATCCGCCGAGCAAGCCAAGTCGCTCGGCATTGCTGGCGATACCCCACGCGACACCGTCGCCACCCTGGTCGGCCAAGTGAAGGCCATGCGCAGTGATATGCTCGGTTTGAAGAAACACAACGATTCACTGCAGACGGAAAACAACCGCCTGCGCGAGCGGGAAAACAGTGTTGATTCGCGTATCCAGACGGCGCTGGGCAGTGTGACCCAGCAGGTCGACGAAGGCCGCCGACAAGCCAACGAGGCTCGACTCAAGGCGGAACAAGACAGTCGTCAGGCTCGCGGTCTGCTGACGCAATTGCAGGAGCAGTTGTCGGGGCTGACCGGCAAAGGCAAGGACATGCCAGTCGGATTGGGGCTTGAGCCCGGCGATGGTGCCCAGTTCGAAGGGCAGCATTCTGCCAATGACGAGATGCAGTGGATTGAGCCCTCGGATGTTCCGCTCACCGACGCACGAGGCAAAACCAAGACCTCCTCCGCATTGAGTCTGCCTACTGCCTTCAACTCACTGGAAGGCTTGAAAGAAAACGCGATTGATCGCAGCCAGAAACAGCTGCGTGCAGTCACCCAGGGTGAGCGTGACCTGACACGATCCATTGATCGTACCGAAGGCGCGAAGCCGGTCTACACCATCCCCGAAAACGCGACATTGATGGGTTCGGTCGCCATGACCGCGCTGATCGGCCGCGTCCCGGTGGACGGAACCGTGAATGATCCCTATCCCTTCAAGGTGCTGGTGGGTCCGGAAAACTTGACTGCCAACGGCATCGACCTGCCGGACGTCGCGGGGGCCGTGATGAGCGGCACGGCGTCCGGTGACTGGACGCTGTCTTGCGTACGCGGACAGGTGGAGTCAATCACCTTTGTGTTTACCGATGGCACCATCCGCACGGTGCCTCAGCCGAAGGCGGTAGCCAGCCGCAATGCCTCCACCCCCCAGAGTTCGAGCACCGACAAGATCCGTGGCGGACTCGGTTACCTGTCCGATCCGTACGGCATTCCGTGCATCGCCGGCGAGCGCCGCTCGAACGCCCAACAGTACCTCGGTAGCCAGAGCCTGATCACAGCCGCCGGCGCCGGTGTCGCTGCTCTGCTCGGGGATGAGCGGAACAACAGCAGCGTGATCAGTTCGGGCGGCAGTACGCTCGGGGTCACCAACAGCAGTGGCAACAGCGCGCTGAATTCAATTCTCAGTGGTGGAGTCAGCGACATCCGCGAGTGGGTCAACAAACTGTATGGCGAAGCCTTTGCTGCCGTGTACGTACCACCGGCAGCACAGGTCGCCCTGCACCTCGACCATGAGATCACCATCGACTACGAGCCCAAGGGCCGGAGCGTTCGCCATGAAAAAGACCGTACTTCCCTGCCTGACCTGGATTAGCGTGTTCTGCTGGGTCATAACGGGGTGTTCTACCGACAAGGACACGCTTTTGCCGCATGGCGAGCAAACCATGCTGGACATCTGGAACAGCGCCGGTTCGCAAGGCACTCAGCAGCAACTACTGGAGGCTCGGCAGCAGTTACGCCGCCCGTTGGCGCAGGGGGATTTCTCGGTTGCTCTCCAGGAACCGTACACACGCACAGCGGCGAGCGAGATCCGCAACCTGTTCCCTCGCTTACCCAATCCCGATCTAGTGCTGTACGTATATCCGCATTTGAGTGGTACCGAGCAGTCACCAATCCCGGGTTATTCGACCGTCTTTCCGTTCTACCAACGGGTGCAGTACGCATTACCGGGTGAACGTCAGGAAGACTTGTAGTGCGTACCAGCGAATCGGGCAAACGCACATCTGCGTGGAAAGCCTGGCGCCACCCATTGCGCCCTCGCGCCACCTTGGCCGATGACGCCGCACTGTATGCGCACAACCCCAGCTTCACCGATCACCTGCCCTGGGTCGAATATCTCGACACCGAGCAGTGTTTTTTGCTGGATGACAATCGCTCGGTAGGTGCGGTGTTCGAGTTGCTGCCCCTCGGCACCGAAGGGCGCGAACCCGATTGGCTGATGGCGGCCCGCGATGCCCTTGAGGATGCCCTGCAGGACAGTTTCGATGAGTTGGATCAAGTGCCTTGGGTGGCGCAGTTTTTCTGCCAGAATGACAACGACTTCACCCCCTACCTGACCCGGCTCACCGATTATATTCAGGACAGCGCGCGAGACACGGTCTTCACCCAAGCGTACCTGGAGCTTACTCGCCGCCATCTTAAGGCCATCGCCAAGCCCGGCGGTCTGTTTGACGATAAGGTGGTGACACGCCTGCCCTGGCGCGGTAACAACCGCCGGGTGCGCCTGGTGGTCTATCGCTGGCTCGAGTCTGACGCTGAGGAAACGGGGCTCACCCCGGTGCAATCTCTGCAACAGACTTGCGAACGTATCGGTGCTTCGTTGCAGGCGTGCGGCGTGCAATCGACGCAAGTCGATGGCCGCGGTCTGTATGCCTGGTTATTGCCCTGGTTCAATCCGGCACCCAAGCTCACCGATGAAGCGCCCGAGGAGTTCTACCGCCGCGTGGTCTATCCGGAGTCGGGCGCCGGTGAGTCGCTGGAACTGCCCTTCGATCATGACTTCGCCGAGCGGCTGTTCTTCAATGAGCCGCGTTCAGATGTGCAGCACGGACTGTGGTACTTCGATGGTCAACCCCACCGGGTGATGGTGGTGGACAAGCTGCGCCGAGCCCCCTTGATTGGCCAACTCACCGGAGAAACCCGCAAGGGCGACGCGGTGAATGCGCTGTTCGACCAGTTGCCTGAAGGCACGGTGATGAGTCTGACCCTGCTGGTCAAACCGCAAGATGTGCTCGAGGAGCAGTTGAACCGCCTGGCGCGCAAAGCTATCGGGGAAAACCTGGCCTCGACCCAGACCCGTCAGGATGTTGAAGAGGCTCGCGCGATCATTGGTCGCCAGCATAAGCTGTACCGCGGCACGCTGGCGTTCTACGTGCGCGGTCACGATGAACAGCAACTTCACCAGCGCTCGGTCAACCTGGCCAGCGCACTGCTGGGTGCGGGGCTACAACCGGTACGCGAAGGCGATGAAGTCGCCGCCTGCAACAGTTACCTGCGTTGGTTGCCAATGGCTTACAACCCGGCCCGCGACACGCGCAACTGGTACACCCGCCTGATGTTCACCCAGCACCTGGCGAATCTCGCCCCCGTCTGGGGCCGCAGCACGGGGACCGGCCACCCGGGCATCACCCTGTTCAACCGCGGCGGTTCGCCACTGAGCTTCGACCCTCTGTCACGCCTGGACCGGGCCATGAACGGTCATCTGCTACTGTTCGGCCCGACCGGCGCCGGCAAGTCGGCCACCCTGGTCACCCTGTTGATGCAGGTCATGGCGGTGTACCGCCCTCGCCTTTTTATCGTCGAGGCCGGTAATTCGTTTGGTTTGCAGGGCGACTACTTCGCGACACAGGGCCTGTCGGTCAACAAGGTCCAATTGAAACCTGGCGCCTCGGTCAGTCTCGCCCCGTTCGCCGATGCTTGGCGCCTGGTCGAGCAGCCGGATCAGGTGGCGAGTCTGTCGATCGATGAGCTGGACGATGAGGTGGGAACCAGTCGCGAAGACCAGCGCGATATTCTCGGCGAACTGGAAATCACCGCCCGCCTGATGATCACCGGCGGCGAGGCCAAGGAAGAGGCGCGCCTGAGTCGAGCCGATCGCAGCTTGATCCGCGAGTGCATTCTCGATGCGGCGCAGACCTGTATCGCAGCGGGCCGTCAGGTGCTGACCCGCGACGTGCGCGACGCCTTGCTGCGCGTCGCCGCCGACCCGCACTTGCCGGAAAAGCGCCGCGAGCGCGCCCAGGAAATGGGTGAGTCCATCGACCTGTTTTGCCAGGGTTTCGAGGGTGAACTGTTCGATCGCGAAGGTACGCCTTGGCCCGAGAGCGATGTGACCATTGTCGATCTCGCCACTTACGCTCGAGAAGGCTACGAAGCCCAGATGTCCATCAGCTACATCAGCCTGATGAACACCGTGAACAACCTTGCCGAGCGCGACCAGTACCTGGGTCGACCGATCATCATGGTCACCGACGAGGGCCATATCATCACCAAGAATCCGCTGCTGGCGCCGTTCGTGGTCAAAGGCACGAAGATGTGGCGCAAGCTCGGTGCCTGGTTCTGGCTCGCCACACAGAACCTTGCCGACTTCCCCACGGCCGCGCAGACCATGCTCAACATGATCGAGTGGTGGATTTGTTTGAACATGCCACCGGCGGAAATCGAAGAAATCGCAAGGTTCAAGAAACTCACGCCGGCACAGAAAGCGCTGCTGCTTTCCGCCAGCAAGGAACCAGGGAAATACACCGAAGGGGTCGTGCTGTCAAAGAAGCTCGAAACGCTGTTTCGAACCGTGCCACCCAGTCTTTACCTCGCCCTGGCCATGACAGAGCCCGAGGAAAAAGCCGAGCGCTGGACATTGATGCAGGAGCACGGCTGCTCGGAGTTGGAAGCGGCTTACCGGGTAGCCGAACGGATCGATAGCGCACGAGGAATAGAGCCGAGTTAAGGGAGGAGTAGCTCACCGCTCTGGCCTATCCAGCAGCTAGCCATTGGACACTTTTTCAACGTAGGCATCCATGAACCAGTCAGGAACCTCATCAACCTTGAACTCAAGGTCAGTGCCATCCGTAACTTCGGCCAGCAGCACCAGGTCGGCACCGGAGTTATCAAAGATGTAGGCCCGATTCGAAGCGGCAATAGCCGCAGGCAACAGGTTCAAGCAACGGGCGTAGCGCTGTACAATTTTCTCTGTAGGAACTGGGTGCCCACCTGCCGCAACACGGTTCTTGACCCTGTTGATATTGATGTCTGGGTCTTCAGTTGCCACGAAGTAGAGGTAGGTTCGGTATCCCGACGCTCTCGCCTTGAGCATAAAAGCGACTTTGTCTTCGCTGGACATCACCGTCTCGAAGGTGAAAGACAGTTGCTCTTCGAGGAGCTTGTTCCGAATGAAGTCAGAGAGCACGGAGGCAAAATAGGAGTTCGTCGCGACCGCCTGAAAACTCAGGCCGTTGCCGCTAAAGCCTATTTTGGCCGCCTCCTCATCAAGCCGGGCGGACCTGACCAGCCGATGCTCCCGAATGAAACCGAGGATTTCATCACTCTCAGCTTCCAGTTGAAAATCACTGAACTCCAGACGGCCGCTCTCTTTGGCAGCCTTCTCGATTTCATCCGGGTTAATATATATGCCGATCAGGTGGGAAGGGATGGCACTTTTCATCGTGCTCTTGCCGGAGCCGTTGGGTCCAGCAAAGACCCTCAACCGAGGGACAATCATGAGCAGCGGCGCACCTTGATGACACCACCCTGCGTCACTTTGTGCTTGGGTTTAGCCACCCGAATGACCTTGTGCTTACCGTCGGCAGTCGTTTCAACAAGCATGCCGTTCACGACTTCCATCACGCTACGGCCAGCAGCCAGCGCGTTGATATAGGCGGTATTGATGGCGCCTTCAGCCATGACCGGGATCTTATTCTCCAGCCGGCTCACCAGGTCATCACTCAACACTTCGTCACTCGACACTCGTTTGGCTTTCATATCGCGCTCCACGTTCTCAGAGCGTGCAGAATTTGCACTTAATCAGAATCTTAGCTACGTGAGCCTGTTGGTAACAGGGCAAAGGCTGGTTCTGTCGGCTCCATTCTAGAGGAATAGCGTCTGGAACCATACCTTTCAAGAGTTTTTAATGTGACACGCTCTGAAGCCGCTGCTGAATCCTCAACAGGAATCCGGCTTCAAACGCATCCTGGCAGTCGCCAACAGGAAACGTCTTGCGGGTTTGCGCCAGCTCCCACCACAGGGGTATCTCGCCGGGCGTATCAAGCCAAGCCTGGGCGCATTGCACGCCACGTTCGATCATCGGGGCAAACTCGCTGCCCCAAGGTGTCAGAAGACTCGGGCAACCATCCGCCGCGGGAATTGAAATGTAGTTTTCGTCCATACACACCCTAGATTGCTGATCTTATTGTTAGACGCTGGACCCAGCTTCGAAATCATAACGACACCAAATGAACGCTCGATAACAGACATCAGCATCAAATGGCCTAGATCAATACCAATGTAGACTATATCCCGTGGATTGAGAGTCCCTCAAAGCGCAATTTGCGCGCATGACTCAAGACTACGAACAGCTGCGCCTGCAACTGGCGGAAAACATCCGCTTGATGCGACGTATAAAGAACCTTACCCAAGAGCAGTTGGCGCTCATGGCTGAGGTCGATCGTACCTACGTCAGTCAAATCGAACGATGCACGGGCAATCCGTCGCTGATGGTCCTGTGCAAACTCGCCAATATTCTCGAAATCACCACAGATCAGCTACTTGTAGAACCCGATATTCTGCGCAGCTCCCTTCACGTCAAATAATAGTCTCACGCCTCACAAATCCGATAGTTCCGCCTTCATAATTTCCACTGACAGTCTTCAGTCCGTATCCGAACCTGCCCAGGCCATACACCGAGTGCCTGGATCATGCCTGTTGCCTGCTCGTCAATCCCGCCCACAAAGCTACGGCCCTTGGCGCTATGCATTCTGCTGGCGTGTGGCCCCAGCATGGCGCTGGACACCGCCAGCATCACGGCCTCCGTGTTTTCGCCAAACTGCCTCGCCTACAGGGTCGTCGGCATTTGTTTCTGGCTGCTCTGCACGCCCTTCGGCTGCACCGTCAAAACCTCGACCAAGGTTCGTCATTTCATTCCTGAACTGGTGGTCTCGAGCTACGCCACCACCGGCAACAACCCCTGGACCGAGATGGCTACACTCTCCGCTCCCATCAGCGGCGCGGAGGGTGGCGGCAACCTGATCACCCCGAACACCCGCCGTGACAACCTGCCCCGCTTCAAGAACGTCGACGGTATTGGCCACCCTGGTGGCTGGGCCGCCACGCAATTGGCTTCTCAATCCGGCTATGGCTGCGCCAGCGGTGCAACTGCGTTCATGCCCTACTACCTGAGCACCCTGGACTCGCTGGCCTGGCGCCATGGCTTACCGGAAAGTCTTTACCCCGAGTCGCTCATGCCGGGAATCCGTGAAATCGGTCGGCAGGCTTCGGGAAACATGTGGGGCAACGTTTATCCCCGGCAAGGCTTTCTGGTACAGCCCGACGACTTCAAGGCGGCCGCCGTCATGGCACAACGGGCCGGCGATGTGATTACCCGTAACGGGCAGCCGCATGTGTACTTACCGCTCACGCCCGCGAAAGGCGACGGCTACTGGCCGCCTGGCCCGATCGTTGAAAACGACGCTTCGACCCACAAATGGCAATTGCTCTACCCTCAGGTTCAGCCCACGTGCGCCATCTTCCCCAGCGATCCGGCACAGAGCGCTGATGGCGGCTACGCCTGGTCGCTGTGGCGTCCCTATAGCTGCTGCAAACGTGAGGGGCAGACCTTTCTGTTTAGCATCGACTTCGAAGGCGGTGCTTCATGAGTCGGCTTCTCGCGCGACCCAGGTTGGGTGTAATGAGTCTGTTGCTCTACGGACTGCTCGCCATGGCCAGGCATGCCCACGCCGCCGAGGACAATTACCGTCTGGGGACGCAGGGCGAAGTGCTCGACGACCGGGTGATGTACACCATCGGCGGCGGTTCGGCAGTCGGGTCACCGAGTTCGCTCTACCGACCCAGTGGTCTCGGTGTCGGCGGGTCCTGGCGAGCGAACATGATGTGCGGCAACATGAGCCTCACCAATACCCTGCAAAACCAGCTGAACGGCGCCACCGAAGGTTTCCAGCAGATCATGGGCAGCATCGTGCAGAACGCGACCCAAGCGGTGATGTCGCTGCCGGCGTTGATCATCCAGCGTGCCAACCCCGGCCTCTATGAGTTGCTCAGTAACGGGGTGATGCAGGGGCGTATCGACTTCGATCGCTCCAAGCTGACCTGCCAGGCCATGGCCGAGAAAATGGCCGACAAAGTCGGCCAAGCCGGTTGGGGCGCGCTGGCCAAGAACCAGGAGATGCAGGGCAATCTGGAGCAAACCGGCGGTGATGCAGTGGCCGCGGTGAAAAACACCGAGACCCATAACGGCAACAATGGGGTGTCCTGGGTCGGCGGTTCGAAGGCTGGAGGCAATGGGCAGACACCCATTCGGGTGACCGCCGACGTGGTCCGTGCGGGCTATAACCTGCTGCATAACCGGTCGGTGGATGACAGCGCCTCGATCAGTAGCAGCGATTGCCAGGGTGGCGCTATTTGCCAGACCTGGGCCTCGCCCCAAGAGGAGTCCGAATGGGCCGTTCGCGTGTTGGGCGAGAGCGAAGTCGCGACCTGCGACACCTGCGAAACCCTGCGTGCGACCGCTGGCAGCGGATTGACGCCGTTGATTCAGGAAGCCTACAGCGAACGTCTCAAGGCCCTGCAAGGGTTGCTGTCGGGCGCTCTACCACCAACCCCTGACAATCTCACTAAAGCCTCCAGCCCGATGCTGCCGGTGACCCGCGGTGTGATCGAAGCCCTGCGCGACGATCCCGACCAGGAACTATTAGCACGACGACTGGCCAGTGAGACGGCCTTGTCTAGCGTACTCGACAAGGCGCTACTGCTACTGCGCACGCTGCTGGCGGGCAGTCACGAACCGAACATCGCTTCAGCCGAGCCGGCTCAAACCGCCTTGACGAAAAATATCGACGCCTTAGAGCGCGAAATACGCCTGCTACAAACCGAACTGCAGGTCCGGCAGATGCTCGCCACCAATACCGCCAGCCTGGTGCTCGATCGGCATGCCGGTGGCGCCGATGCTTCGCGCACCGTCGGGCAAGGCGACCCCGAGCCCGGTCGACTCAATGACGCTGACGCCAGGCGCAAGTGAGCCATGAAACGCTCATGGTTCTTCACTTTGCTTTCGAGTCTGGGGATTGCCGCGGTGATGATCCTCACCGCCGCACTGATCGCCTGGATCGGCCGCACTGCGCTGGGTAGCTTTGAGGTCTGGCAGCAGGCATTCGAATCCGTGCGGCCTTATCTGCAGTGGTGGCGCGCTCTGCTCTACGGCGCCCTCTTTGCGCTCTGGTGGGATCTGCTTCGGCGCTACCGCCATCGACCACAGGATCGACTGCGCGTGAAACGCATCGGGGCATTAGGGCTCGTGCTCTTTACCTGCGTCGAGCTCACCCGACTGTGAGGTCATCACCATGCTCATGAGCACCAACAGCTACCTGGAGTTTTACCTATCGCTGCTGGCCTGGATCATCAACAACGGCCTCTGGAGCGTCCTGTCCGACACCGGGCTGTTTGCCGCGCCCTTCGGCGCAATCATCCTCCAGGAATGGCTATCGGCCCGTCAGCAAGGTGCGGATGAAGGCAACAAGGGACTGCTCTCGGTGCCGAGGATCGAGAACCGGCTATGGCTGGCCTACATCGTCGTCTTGTTCGGTTGCGCGCCGGTCTTTCCGCTGGGCCTCGCCTCAATGGCGTTCGATGATGCGGCGAGCCAGCGCTGCGGCGTGAGTGTGGCCAAGCCAGCAGAAACCGCCTGGGGAACCACCTTCAATACCATCGGCGAACGCTCCGCCAACGTACCGATCTGGTGGTTTCTGGTGCATGCCCTGAGCAAAGGGGTGACCGCCGCGGCCACTGCCTCCATCCCCTGCGCACCGGATATCCGGCAGATGCGTATGGAGATCGACAGTTCGCGCATCAACAATCAGGTACTGCTGCAGGAAGTCGCCGACTTCACCCGCGACTGCTATGGCTATTCCCGTTCTCGACTGTTCACCAACCGTCCGCAGTTGGACAAGGCACAAAGTCACGACGCCTCCTGGATCGGCTCAAGCTATTTTCTCGACACGCCCGGCTATTACGACACCGATCACTCACGCACACCGCGAGTCAACTGGCCGTATGACGAAAGCCGCGATGTTTCCTTACCGCGACTAGAGAATGGTGCGGGCTACCCCACCTGCAAGCAGTGGTGGAGTGATAGCGGTTTAGGGTTACGCGAACGTTTGATCGAGCAGGTTGATCCTTCGCTGCTGTCTCAGCTGAAGGGCTGGATGACAGGCCGATCGAGCAACGAGATCGAGGATGCCACCTTGCGCGAGCTGGTCAGCCCTCGCCAGCAATCGATGTCCATGTCACCCGGACAGGTGTACCAGGACTATGGCTCCAGTGCTCGCGGGGGCTCGATCAATCAGGGGCTCAATAACCTCGCCACCAACACCGGGCTGGCCCTCGGTTCCTTCAGCAACTTCCCGGCAATGAATGCGCTACGCGCCGCCCTGCCAATGGTGCAGGCTTTCCTGATCATGGGCGTGATCATCAGCTTGCCGTTGGTCCTGCTGGTCAGTACCTACCAGCTGAAGACCGTCATGACCGTGACGTTCGCACTGTTCACGCTGCACATGTTGAGTTTCTGGTGGGAACTGGCCCGCTGGGTCGACTCCAGCATGCTCGACACCTTGTACAACCAGGTTTCGGCTTCCAATCAGGTGCTGTTGTCGCTGCCCACATCCGGGCTTATGGATGGAACTGTCACCGCGCAGGTGATCGAGTACGTGATGGGGGCCATGTTCGTCGTTCTTCCAATGTTGTTTTTGGCTGCGATGAGCTGGGCAGGATATAGCGTTGGCTCAATTGCCGACGGCATGCTTAGCAAAGGAGCAGCTCAAGCGCAGGACGCTGGTGCAAGGGGCGCGGGAGCTCTGATGTCTGCTGGAAAGGCCTTAAGGAAGGGGTGAGGAACTCAACTACAGGTCTTTTAAATCAGGCTGCCCGGGTGCGCGGCCATACTCATACTCACCATATGGGTCGCCATATGCCTTGTACCGGAGAGCATCCTTAGGTTTGATAGGCGTTCCATTGGTTATGGCCAAACACAAGACAGTAAGGATCATCACCGATACTGTGAACCATAAGCTTACGAGAAGGAGTCCGGCAGCAACTGCCAACTTGATGACTAGAAAGCTCCCACGAACAAGTAATTTACCTGCGGGTATACCTGCCGTCACCGCACGCTCAGCAACGCGGGACTCAAACGCTTTCAACTTGCGGTAACCACGCTTTACCGACATGCCACAGGCATATGCCCAGCGGTGTGCACCGGAAACCTCAACACGGTTCTGAGTCGACATGCTCTCGCCCCCTTTTGAGCGTTTTCATGGTTGAGACAGGAGTAACAGCCTACTACTGAAAACAGTCCGTGCCTGACCGTCTATCAGTTTGCCCAGCCGAAAAATCTTCACTGGAAGGCACAAGACAAGCCCCGTGAAACAGCGTCTCTACAGTGTTTGACTCATGTAAATCGTACGGCTAAATACAAGGTACAGATCGCTGTTATCGACAGCACCTGCCCAGGTAGCCAAAGCCTTCAAGGCTACGTCACTTCGGTGATGGTTCTCCCCAAGTGCGATTAGCGTTCGGTGGCTCGCACGGTGACCGTTTCGACGGTGATGAACGCCTACTGCTCTCCTGAGCGCCTTTAGAGCTCTGCTCGCGAGGCAACCTTCTTGTTTTTCTTCAACCCACTGCGGGGAAATCCTTCCCGCACGGGACAGGTTTCTTCGCGTTTTCAACGGAGATATACCATGCCCGACTCACTTACATCGGAAATACTGAACACCCTTCGGCTGCCCATCGTGTTCACTCCTGGCGCGTGGCAACGTGCAGTACTGCTCGAGCGCTCAGATCATCCTGAGACGCTGCAGGTCGACCAACTGAGCCACGTATTGCGCGCAGCCTTCGAGGCTCACCTGGCCTCTCCACACGAGCCCTATGTGCTGTTCGAGGTAGTCCACATTCAATCAACGGATCACTTAAACCACGACCCGTTGCTGCAGTTGAGTCTCAGCCTACTCCAAGAACCGGGTCAGGCTGGCGCCTTGCTGATAGCACTTGCAGGAGAGGCCAACGCTAAACGCAGATAACCGTATCTCGGCGCCCAAACTCACATTCGGACAGCAGGCAAGACCTGCATCAATCCAACCATCACCCACCGGGGAACCCTCCCCGACGGGCAAGGCGTTCCTCCGTGTTCTCTCGAGGAAAATGCCATGCGCGATATCTACCAAGACGTGACTGACAAGATCGTTACCGCCTTGGACCAAGGCGTAACTCCCTGGATCAAACCCTGGTCCTCATGTGGCTCAGCTGACGTCGGTCATCATCACCCCTACCCCATTAACGCCATTACACAGCGTCCCTATTCAGGGATCAACTTGCCGTTGCTATGGGCCGAGGCCCGATTGCAGGGATTCACTCAAGATCGTTGGCTGACCTTCAACCAAGCCAAAAAAGCCGGTGGGCACATCCGTAAGGGTGAGCACAGTGCCCTGGCAGTGCTCTATAAGCCAATGGAACGCGAGGAGCAGAGCGAGTCAGGCCAACCCGTGCTCGATGAAAACGGTCAGCCTAAGGTCGCTCACTTTGGCCTTCTCAGGACGCATTTTTTGTTCAACATCGAGCAAACGGAGGGCCTCGAAACGTTCAACGAAACCTTGCTCGAAGCGGACTCGACCGATCCCTTCCTGGCCAACAGTGCTGCAGAAAGTCTGTTGTTAAGTTCGGGCGCAAAAATTGTTCATCGATCTGCCGATGAAGCCTTTTACCACCCGATCAGGGATCTCATCCAACTGCCGACAAAAGCACAATTTCATGATGAAGGCGGGTACTACGCCACCGCACTGCACGAGCTGACACACTGGACCGGGCATCACTCGCGGTTGCAGCGCGAAGGCGTAACGTCGTCTTGTCCGTTCGGCTCGCCAGGCTACGCGTTTGAAGAGTTGATTGCCGAAATGGGGGCTGCGTTTTTATGTGCCTACACCGGTATACAGGGAGAGCTTCGGCATGAGGGCTACATCGAGTCCTGGCTCAGCCTGCTCAAGGCTGACAAGCGCGCAATCTTACGTGCCAGCGGCCAAGCAAGAGCCGCGTCAGAGTATTTACTCAATCTGAAGCAGCAATTGGAGCAAGCAGTATTGGAGGAGCCCGCCGAGCAGAAGCGCCAACGTTTAATCATGAGTAACTCTTAAACTCACCGCATCAAATGCTTCACAGGGCCCGACGCGAGTTGGGCCTTTTTCTACTCGGCGATGACACATTAGCAGAGATGACCTCGTGCCTTTGGGAGACGCTCTTCGATGTCAGGATCGCATGCCATCAGCCATCATGAGCGCTATCGATCAATTAATAGTCACTCCATCGCAATGAGTGTGCTCTGCGGCATGCCGAGCTTTATCCACAGACATACCCACGCTTTTCGTGGACAACTCACTCTCGCCACCGAGAGCCATTTCGAGAGCTGAACGCCCTGAAAAGATTGTGGTCAGTCATCCAGGTTTTCCGCGAGAAACCCAACCAGCTCGAGTGGTCTCCGGCTGTCGATCACTTGGTAAATCAGATCACGCTTACTGCGCGGCAACTTCTTGACCACGCTCTTCGCCGAGGCCCTGACGGCTTCGTCGGTCCCATGGATACGTGCCGCGAGCAGCAGCACGAGCGTGGCGTCAGTGAGGTTCATGGCAAGACCCAAGAAAATTCGCACCGCAGTGTAGCGACTCTTGCCTTTGCCGTACCAGCACTCACCTCCAACAAAATGGCACCAGCGCAAATCGATATTCCGATTGCCGCACAAAGGGACCCAAGCCAAAAGGACGGGTAAGGGTTGGAAGGGAATGGGGACTCAAGGGTAAGAGCGCTATTCAAAAAAGGTTAAAAGGCCACTGACCCAGCCAACTCCCGGAGGCCACGATGCTCAGTCTGTTTCGCCGCAAAAGGCAGAAGCCCCCTCCACCACCGACCGTGAGCGTCGCCGAAGGCTACCTGCCCATTGAGTCGGCCAACAGTTTGTTGGCAGCGGAACACCGCCGGCAGTTGCTCGATCGCATCTGGCAATACACCGCCCTCTCCCACACCCAATTCACCCAGCTCTACTTAAATCCGATCCATCGCTATGCTGAACAGGTCCAGCAACTCCCGGCCAGCGAAACGCACCATCATGCGTATCTCGGCGGCATGCTCGACCATGGACTGGAACTGATCACCTGTAGTTTGAAACTGCGCCAATCCTATTTGCTTCCCACCGGCGCCGCACCGGAAGACCAAGCCGCCCAGACTGACGCCTGGTCGGCCGGCATCGCCTATGGCGCCCTGCTGCATGACATCGGCAAGATCGCCGTGGACCTGGAGGTCGAGCGCCAGGATGGCCGTCTTTGGCATCCTTGGTACGGCCCCCTGGATCAGCCCTACCGTTTTCGCTATGTCAAAGGTCGCGACTACCATCTGCACGGCGCCGCCGCGGGTTTGCTCTATACCCAGATTCTCGACCGACCTATCTTGGACTGGCTCAGTGGTTTTCCTTCGCTGTGGGCCAGCTTGCTGTATGTCCTGGCCGGTCAGTACGAACGTGCCGGCGTGCTGGGCGAGTTGGTGATTCAGGCCGACCGCGTCTCCACCGCGCAGAACATTGGTGGCAACCCGAGCAAGGCACTACAAGCACCCATTCATTCGCTGCAACATCACTTGCTCAGCGGACTGCGACACCTGGTTCAACACGAACTGAAACTCAACCAGCCGGGTGCCGCGGGATGGTTGACTCAAGACGCACTCTGGCTGGTCAGTAAAACGGTCACGGACAAGCTGCGAGCCTATCTGCTCTCGCAATCGATTGAGGGCATTCCCTCATCCAACATAGCAGTATTCGATGAACTGCAATCACATGGACTAGTCGAGTCGACTCCGGAAGGCAAAGCCATCTGGACCGCGCTTGTTACGCAGGGCAACTGGCAACAGACCTTCACCTTTCTGCGCCTTCAACCGGCGTTGATTTGGGGGAATGAAGATCGGCCTGAGGCTTACAGCGGAACGGTGAGCGTTATTGCCGATGGCCACTCGAATGACGCTTCGGCATCATCACCAGCGCCTAAGATCGTCAGTACAAGATCGCGTAAGAGCTCTTCGCAGCCAGATCCCATGGCCATAGAAGATGCCGACTACCTCGGAACTCTGCTCGATATGTTCGAGCTGGAGGGGCCAGAGGACAGTGACTTTCCGTCAGGAAGCCCTCCCGGGACCTCCCCCCTCCCATCGGATAACCCTGGCCAGGCATTCCTGAACTGGGTCAGAGAGGGCATCCAGAATCATAAGCTGATCATCAACGACAGCAAGGCCAAAATCCATACGGTGAGCGGTACTGTGTTTCTGGTCACGCCTGGCGTTTTTCAGCGCTATGCTCAGGAGTTTCCGGGCATATCATTAGGGGCCGATTCCACGGATGAGGAATGGCGATGGGTGCAGAAACAGTTCGAGAAGCTGAAGACCCACAAAAAGCGCGACGATGGTTTGAACATCTGGATCTGTCAGGTGGAAGGCCCTCGGAAAAAAGGAAACCTCAGAGGCTATTTGCTAGAAAATCCAGCACTCTTATTCGAAGCTGAGCCGGTACCTGCCGACAATCCTTTTCTAAAAGTTGAAAAAGCTTAAATGTCCGTAACATCACATTGAAACTCAACACGCTGAATCGACTCAAGTGATCAGGCTATGGATGGAGCAGGCTGTTCTAAAAAACAGCATCAGACCGGCTAACCGCCCGTCGATCAAACCACTTTCTATTGTAGACAGCAGGTGGGCCAGGTGAAGTTATTACTTAGGTACCATCAAGCTCCACGGTCACCAAGCCACCGCCCCCAAACCACCTGAAAAATACAATCACAGGGCACAAGTCACGCAAGAAGCTGAACGCACCGCGTATTGCCCCGGCAGATGCTCCCTGCCAGCGCCTCGGAGCTACATCTCGTCAATCGCCCATTTCATAATATTTCGCTCAAACGGAGACATCGGCATCCTATCCAGACGGCTCGCTAAGTGCCGTAACTTGTTCAGCAGGTCATTCAGGTTGTCAGATGGAAGGATCGAATTCTTAATCCGCGTCGAGACCTGTATGGGAATCCCATATTCGTCCAGCGCCGTCAGTAAGGGATCGTGAAAAAGGTTCTCCATCTGCTCAGAGAAAAAACTGAAGTCTCCTGGCTCAATATTGCGCTGGGTGAAAACATCCGCCTGGATCTTGCTGATGGCCATAAAATCACGAGGAAGGCGGTAGCACAGGACGTTACGGATAAACTTGAGCCGAAGGTTGATCGCTTCGCTCGCAGTGTTGCCCGCTCGGTTAGTGTCGATCGCGTTCTGCAGATACGCCGAGAAGTCTTTCTCCATCCGGACAGAGTTGATATGAAAGGCGAGCTGAGGGCCTGAAATGATTCCATAGTCCATTAGTTTGGTCTGAAGGTGATCACAGACTAGGGTGCACACGTATTCGAGCTGGTTTTGTTCGGGGTTTCCTTTCCAAGTGAGCATTCGGCGACTCAATGCAAGGTTTCTGATAATTGATTCGGCGATCTCTATCTGCCGGTCAACCGGGATATGCCGATTTTCGACGAGGGTGGCTGTGGACAGCAACGGCGTGGCATACGCCCGATCCAGCCGTTGGCGGGAGATCTCCGTGAGGTACTCCGGCTCTAGCTTCATCAAAAGCCCCATCGGTGAGTCTTCGTTCTGCAGTCCGATCGGATAGTCCACGGTGAGATCTTTTTCTTCCGGCGGTGCCTCCAGCATGTAAACCTTGCCGATGAAGTAGCGGTTCATGCGACCCGCGCGGCCAGAAATGTTCTTGAACGTGAAGAAATCGAACGGCGTGTTACTAACCCGGCGGTCATAAATGATGACGTTTTCTGCTGAGGTATTGACCCCCTCAATCATCGTAGACGTGCAGATGATGTGCTTGATTGTCCCCTCGTTGAAGAGCTTCACAAAATACTGCTGCAGCGCCCTAGGGACGCCACCATGGTGAATGGCGATACCGAGCGATATGGCCTTGGCGACGTTCCACTGTGGGTGGTACTCCTTCGCGATCCATTGAGCAATGTCTTGGGTCTGCGCGAGCGGCGAAAGCCCGCCTTTTTCGATAAGGAGCTGTGCAATCTTGTTAGCGCTTGCCGGCGATTGAGAGTAGATCAGCGTGGGGGTGGTAATTTTGCGGCAGAGTTCTAGGAGCTTGTCCTTGCGCGCATCTCCGTTGGTCGGCAGATTGAAATGCTCAACATCAACGGCCACTGTGGAAAAATTGGAAGGGATAAAGTTGTACTCGTAAGCGTCGAGACCGTGGATGTTTTGGATATGAGGGCCGAGTAGGTAGAACTGCGCCCCCTGTTTCGCCAGCTTGTGGAAAGCCAAGGTCAAATCAATCGCACGGCTGCCGGCTTCCGAGTCACTGGACAGATCAAGTTTGTAGAATTCATCTACGACGAAAAAGCCAACGTCCTGTAGATCGTCGCGCTGGAGGACTCTCTCCTGGGTCAGCAGGTAGACGTTTACTCGTGCGTCGTCGGCCTCCTGAGTCGGATGCGTAATGACGTTGCATTTCTGTTTGAAACGCTTGACCAGACGTCGGCGCGTTTCGTCGATGAGGGCGATGGTTGGAACGATGACTACAATCTTGCGAAATTTTTCCTGGGCCAGAATGGCGTCGATCACCAGGCTTTTACCGACGCTTGTGGAGGCGCTCAGCACGACGTTGCGTCCTTGCATTAGCAAGCTGAACACATGAGCCTGCAGCCGGTGAAAAACCATGCCCGCTTCAACTCCGTCCACCCGATGCACCTCGTAGGCCAGACGGTCTGAAATCGATACTTCATCGAGGTACGGAGTGATGTAGGGAAATAGCCCCACAGCGCGGATCATACTCAGCAGCAAGGATTGCTCAACTTCACCAAACAAGGCGAATTTATCGAGTGCACGGATGACGAGGTCTCGCCCTTCCCACTCTGGGTTCCCCCGATTCACGGCAACACTGATAGCTTGGAGAAGCTCGATCTTGGAGTTTGAATCTTCACCGAGCCGTTCGAGTCGTTCCTTAACTACTTCATATCTCATGTCAGCCTAAACCCTGCAACGTGAGTTGAACTCTTTGATCAAGTTCTGGATGCTTTCGATAGGAACAAGAAACACTGCAATTCGGATCTGGTCCATTTTCTTCGGCAGATGTACTTTTAATGAACTGTAGTGGTCGTTGATCTCGTGCCTCAGCCGATCAATATAGTCAGAGAGGTATCCAGAGGATAAGGCATCACTGTCGTAAGCTAGTAACACAGGAAAGCACAGCACCTTCAGCATCTCTTCAGCAGGCGCGTTCCGTTCCAACACTTTGTTGAAATCCTCCGAATTGGAGCGAAGGTGATTCGGTTCGCGCAGTGAGATGATGATCTCGCGCTCGTTAGTCAGTGCGGCTTTGTTAATTGTAGAATCCAGAGTGCTGCAAACCTGCGCTATAGTCTGGGCCATGGTTCCCACAGTAATCATCCTCGCCAACCCCAGCCAGAGTTGATCGACCTCGCCTGAGCGCTGAACAATATGGGCGTTCCCGAACTCGGATAGGCCTGTCTTTGAGGCAAAAAACACTTTGCACGCGATCGGCTCGCTATTTTCCTTATTTCTCAAAATCACATGCAGGATCAGTTCTGCAATTAACTTATCGCGCTCCATGCCATTCTGAGTGAACGTAGCAATCGCCTTCGACAGAATCGTCTGAGCATGATGAACTTGAAAATTCACGATCTCGCTGGCTTGCAAGCAGAACTCGGGGAGCCACTGAACCAGGTGCTCAGCGAGTTCCTTATGCCTCCACTCGCCAAAGTCATATTGAACGTCGTACCCGGTCAGGCTGCGTAGCAGTCCCTCCTCGGTTGCGGCATGGAACTCGACCAGAAAAGGTGGAGGCTTGGATTTATAGGGCTTCGAGTAGGTGATGTTTTTGCTATCAGCCGCCGCCAGGAGTGTATCGAGACGATCCATGGCAGCTGCGCGCGTAATGACTTTTTGTGTAGATTCGGAGATGGCGTTTGCAGTTGCCGCATCATCTGCCCAACCCAGAAATTCCGCGTAGATTGCCTGCTGTTGTTTGTGCGTAGGCCACGAGCCTTGAAGATCGATTATTTCTGCTAGCTTGCGCAGATTCACCGACTCCAGCGCATCCAAATCGCCACAGATCTGCCACACAAAATTGTCCGCCCAATAGCAAAAGTCGCGCCCCATGGGTGAGCGTGTTTTCTTGAACTTTTTAGCAAGGGCTGTCCCACGGCTGGTCGCAAGGTCAGGCTGAGTTCGCTTTTCAAGCTCCAGTTTGAAGCAACTCAAAGCTTTGGCGGTATCACGCTTGGTGACCATTCGGAACAGAGCTTTTCCAGGACGGCAGTCACAAAGCAGTGACTTCTGCAGTAGAGAAGTGTCAGCCCGACCGTTGTCCAGAGCGGTTGCTTCACTCTGGTTCCACTTGCTGTCACCCTCGGTAGTTTTGACCTGAATATATTCGTTAACCGTCTCACCAGACTGGCGAGAGACCAGTACGATGTCATCAGCAGTCTCACACTCGACCTGCTGGTAACTGCTATCGCGGAGCATCTTTAATATGAAGGAAACGGCAACGTGATCCTGATACTTGAAACCTTGCCTTGCCGCAGGCCCACCTTTGTTCGATGGGATTTTGATAAGCACCATGACGTCCCTGTTAGCCTGAATCGAGCCGGTCACGTCGGCATCCTGAGCTCACTCAGGGATAGCAGACGCGCGTGTTAGTGCGAAAGCTACCACTAATGGCAATTGGCCGACTATCCCTATTCCACAACCCTCGCGACGCCAGAGCCGCGACACTGAAACATTCATGGAGGAAGCATGCAGATCACACTGCAAGGTGAGAACGACCTGGAACAGGCACTTCGCGAGATATATCGACGAGCCTCCACGTATGAGGGGCCACTGATGCACTAGTTCATGGAGCAGGCCAGCTCAGCGCACCAATCAAGCCTCTGCGCCTCGATCAGCAAGAGCGCGGCTTGCGCATGCTCGTTGATCTGCTCCTGGCCCCAGTCGTCTCCATTGTCCAACACGTGGAACATGTGCGCCAGTTGCCCTGCCAACCTTGCCTGTCCTTCAGCTGAGATGTAGCTTTGACAACCCTGACCAAATTTCCTAGAAAGGCAGGTCATCCGGTGGTATATCGTCCAGCGGTTCTTCGCGTGGGGATAGGTGCTCCAACAACAATCGCAGCTTGCCCAGCAGTTCGTCGAAGGTGATTACTTCCACATTCTTGCAGGCATTTCGAAACACCTCGAAGCTTCGGCGCTGCATGTCTTCCTTGGGCATCATGCCGGCGATGACCACGCATCTGATGGCATCCGGACGTGAGTCTCGAAGCTCTGGACGTTGCTGATGAATCAGCCAGTTTTCGTGAAGCTTGCTCTGCTGGTAAAGCACTTGGGTAACCGCCCCACTTAGCTCCTCGTCAGGCGCGAACACTTCCCTGTTTCGGTAGGGCTTCGCACGCAGCAACGAACTGCCTGGCTTCTTGATTTCCACGATGGCTAGAGCGAGGCCTTGCTCGGCGAACAAATAGTCACCAATCTGTGCACCGGTCCCGTCCAGCCTCGAGCCCTGGGCATGGAACTGGGTGTGAAGCAACCTGACGGGACGGGCGAAAATCATGGTGAGGATGAAGATATTGCGCTCGAAAAACTTCTGCCAGGCATTTTCAGAAAGTTCTTTCTGGAGCATGCTTTCGTACTGTTCAATCATCTGGGCCAGGGTGACGCGTTCAATCTCGGCATGCAGCTCGATAAGTTCCTCGGGCGCCTCCGCCGCCAGCTTCTCCACATTGGAGCGCACCGCTTTGACCGTGGCTTTTCGCCCAGAGCGAGCGACTTCTTTGCTTTGTCTTCCCCGGTCCAGGCGGACCTCAACCAGTTGGCCTTCAGGGTTGACTTGGACAATCGGTGGAAATCTCTCAGAATCCAAAGGTGCCAAAAGCGCGTTGCGGATGTGAGCTGTTCTGGCCTGTTTCACGACGTCGCGCATTTTGCGAGTCGTGCGTTCGAAAGCCCGCCGTATCCCTTGAAGCTCATCCTCCGGAATTCGCACGGTATTGCCGTCCACCCGCAAAATGTCGTCACGCGCCAGCACGATGGTGTTGAGTTTCGGGAAGCTGGAAAGCCCCCGCCAAATGTCATCCAATTCCTTGGTAAGCCCTAGCCCATAGGTGCATGGGTTGGACGTGTGCCACGGAAGCGACAGCTCGATGTCAGAAACCGCCGATGCAGGATTATCCGGTAGGCTTTTCCCAAAGTACTTTTCATAAGTGATTGTTCGGAAGCGGCCATGCCGAGGCTTCAGGTAGCGCTGTGCATGAGGATTGGAAAACACAGGATAGGTGACAATCTGCTTCGGAAATACCCTCGCCAGCCAATGCCAATCGGGTTCGGGCTGACTCTGCCAACGACGAGGGTCAGAGGCATCCCGCACGAAAGTTTGCATGAACAGATCCCGGTACTCCAGGCCTTCATCGGTCACGCCAGCTTCAATCCGAAACGCTGGTTCCATGACCTCAACATCCGTGTACCACCTGCTTTGCCCCCGACGATGTTGCACTGCCATTGGTCTCCCTCCTGAGACTTGCACGAGATCTTTCCAAGAATCATGCAAGGTGATTATCACGGACAGTTGCGTGGATTTGTAGTGGTTCCGCGTACAGACGTCGAAGCCACCTAGATCCAGAATATTCGTGGGAGTAAATGTGGGAGTATTTTTCAGACATGAAAAAGCCCAACCTTTTCAGATCGGGCTAAGTCATTGAAAAATATGGTCGGGACGGAGTGATTCGAACACTCGACCCCTAGCACCCCATGCTAGTGCGCTACCGGACTGCGCTACGCCCCGACTAGGCGTGTTACTGGGTTCGCTTCGTAACGAAGCGAACGGGAATATACCGCAAGCTTTTGAAATGTGGAAGTATTTTAAAAGCCTGAATTACTTCTTGAGAACCACGAGTACATCTTCGAGCTCGGAGATCATCTGGCGGATCAGTTGTTTGTACTGGGTGGTGTCGTCTTTGGCTTCATCACCGGACATGCGCTGGCGCGCGCCGCTGATGGTAAACCCCTGGTCGTACAGCAACGCACGGATCTGCCGGATCATCAGCACGTCCTGACGCTGATAATACCGGCGGTTTCCGGTGCGTTTGACGGGGTTGAGTTGAGGAAACTCCTGCTCCCAATAGCGCAGCACGTGCGGTTTTACCGCACACAGCTCGCTGACTTCACCAATGGTGAAGTAGCGTTTGCCCGGGATGACGGGTAGTTCGTCGTTATGACTTGGTTCCAGCATAAGCCTCAACTCGGGCCTTCAACTTCTGCCCTGGACGAAAGGTGACCACACGGCGAGCCGTGATCGGGATTTCTTCTCCCGTTTTTGGATTGCGGCCAGGCCGCTGGCGTTTGTCCCGAAGGTCAAAATTGCCGAAACCGGACAATTTGACCTGTTCGTTGTCTTCCAGAGCGTGCCGAATTTCTTCGAAGAACAGCTCGACCAATTCCTTGGCTTCGCGTTTGTTCAGACCCAGCTCTTCGTACAGACGTTCCGCCATCTCAGCTTTCGTCAAAGCCCCCATACGTCACTTCCTTAACGTGGCGTTCAACCTTTGTTCGAGCGAGGTGAGGATATTTTGTGTCGTGGTATTCACCTCATCGTCATTAAGAGTGCGCGATGGATGCTGCCAGGTCAAGCCAACTGCAAGGCTTTTTCTATGCGGATCAATGCCTTTACCCTGATAGACGTCAAATAGCCTGAGGTCTGTCAGCCATTCCCCTGCATTTTCACGGATTACATCCAGAACAGCCGTGGCAGCCACGTCACGATCGGCGATCAGCGCCAAGTCGCGGCGCACTTCAGGAAAGCGCGACAACTCGCTGAATTTGGGCATTTTGCCCGATGCCACTTCAGCCAGGACCAACTCGAAAACGAAGACCGGACGGTCGAGACCGAGGGTTTTCGACAGCTCAGGGTGAAGCGCACCCACAAAGCCCACCAAACGGCCTTCACGCTCGATACGCGCGGTCTGGCCTGGGTGCAGCGCTGGGTGCTTGCCTGGAACGAAGGTGAAATCATCCAAGGCACCGGCAAAACCCAGCACGGCTTCCACGTCGGCCTTGACGTCGAAGAAATCCACCACATCACGGCCCTGGGCCCAGCCCTCAGGCAGACGGCTGCCGCAGACCACACCTGCCAGCATCGGCTCCTGCTTGAGGCCGTCCAGCTGACCGACAAAACGCAGGCCGCTTTCGAACATGCGCACACGGTCTTGCTGGCGGTTCAGGTTGTGGGACAAGGCTTTTACCAAGCCTGGCCACAGCGACGAACGCATGGCCGCCATATCGTTGGAGATCGGGTTGGCCAGCAGCAGCGGCTCAACGCCCGGGTTGAACAGTTCGAACTGTTTCGGGTCGATGAAGCTGTAAGTCACCGCCTCCTGATAACCACGGGCAACCAGCAGACGACGCAGTTCCGGCAGGTGCGCACGCGCCTCAGCCTTGGGTTGCGGCGCCAGGCGTGCTTGCGGGTAGCGAACCGGCAGACGGTTATAGCCGTACAGACGAGCCAGCTCTTCGATCAAGTCAACTTCCAGGCTGATATCGAAGCGATGGCTTGGCACTTCAACCTGCCACTGCCCTTCCCCGCTGGCGGAAATAGCCAAGCCAAGGGCGGACAACAGTTGCTCGATTTCAGCAGGCTCGATCACCAGGCCGAGCATTTGCTCAACGCTCTTGGCGCGCAAGGTGATCGGCGCAACGGATGGCAGAAACTGTTCGTTCACGGTCTCTGTGATCGGGCCGGCTTCGCCGCCGGTGATTTCCAGCAGCAGGCCAGTGGCGCGCTCCATGGCTTCACGGGCCAGCTTCCAGTCCACGCCACGTTCGTAGCGATGCGATGCATCGGTGTGCAAGCCATAGGAACGGGCCTTGCCGGCGATAGCGATCTGATCGAAGAACGCGCTCTCAAGGAACACATCACGGGTGGTAGCGGACACGCCGCTGTGCTCACCGCCCATTACGCCGGCAATCGCCAAGGCGCGGGAATGATCGGCGATGACCAGGGTGTCGGCACGCAGGCTGACTTCCTGGCCGTCGAGCAATACCAGTTTCTCGCCCTCTTCCGCCATGCGCACGCGGATGCCACCGTTGATTTCGGCGAGATCGAAAGCATGCAGCGGCTGACCCAGCTCCAGCATCACGTAGTTGGTGATGTCGACGGCAGCGTCGATGCTGCGTACGTCGGCACGGCGCAGACGCTCGACCATCCACAGCGGCGTCGGCTTGGACAGGTCGACATTGCGAATCACGCGACCAAGGTAACGTGGGCACGCATTGGGGGCCAGCACGTCGATCGGGCGCACTTCGTCGTGCACGGCAGGTACGGCGGCAACCACTGGACGGGTGACCGCGGCGTTGTACAACGCGCCCACTTCACGGGCCAGACCGGCCAGCGACAGGCAATCACCGCGGTTCGGTGTCAGGTCGACTTCAATACTGGCATCGTCCAACTCCAGGTAAACACGGATGTCCTGACCTACCGGCGCGTCGGTCGGCAACTCCATCAGACCATCGTTACCTTCGCCAACTTGCAGCTCGGCCTGGGAACACAGCATGCCGTTGGACTCGACGCCGCGCAGCTTGGCTTTCTTGATCTTGAAGTCACCGGGCAGCTCGGCGCCGATCATGGCGAAAGGGATCTTCAGGCCCGGACGCACATTGGGCGCTCCGCACACGACCTGGAAGGTTTCCGAACCATTGCTGACCTGGCACACACGCAATTTGTCGGCATCGGGATGCTGCTCGGTGCTCAACACCTCGCCCACCACCACGCCACTGAAAACACCGGCAGCCGGGGTGACGCTGTCGACCTCAAGGCCTGCCATCGACAGACGGGCCACCAGCGCGTCACGATCTACCTGCGGGCTTACCCAGCCGCGCAGCCATTGTTCACTGAATTTCATCCTGCTCTCCTAAAGATTCGTTACGACTAGCGAAATTGCGCGAGGAACCGCAAGTCGTTGTCGAAGAACAGACGCAAGTCGTTCACGCCGTAACGCAGCATGGCCAGACGCTCGACCCCCATGCCGAAGGCAAAGCCCGAGAACTCTTCCGGGTCGATGCCGGACATGCGCAGCACGTTGGGGTGAACCATGCCGCAGCCCATCACTTCCAGCCAGCCGGTCTGCTTGCAGACACGGCAACCTTTACCGCTGCACATCACGCATTCCATGTCGACTTCGGCGGACGGCTCGGTGAACGGGAAAAACGATGGACGGAAACGCACCGCCAGCTCTTTCTCGAAGAACACGCGAAGAAACTCTTCGATGGTGCCTTTGAGGTCGGCGAAGTTGATATCGCGATCAACCAGCAGGCCTTCGACCTGATGGAACATCGGCGAGTGGGTGATATCGGAGTCGCTGCGGTACACACGGCCTGGGCAGACGATGCGGATCGGCGGCTTGTTCGCTTCCATGGTGCGGACCTGTACCGGCGAGGTATGGGTGCGCAACAGCATGTTGGCGTTGAAATAGAAGGTGTCATGCATCGACCGGGCCGGATGGTGGCCTGGGATGTTGAGCGCCTCGAAATTGTGATAATCGTCTTCGACCTCAGGACCTTCGGCAATGCCGTAGCCGATATGGGTGAAGAACTGCTCGATACGTTCCAGAGTCCGGGTGATCGGATGCAGGCCGCCCGAGGTCTGGCCGCGACCCGGCAGGGTCACGTCAATGGACTCGGCGGCGAGTTTGGCCGCAAGTTCGGCCTCCTCGAGCGACGCCTTGCGCGCATTGAGAACCTCTGTGACACGCTCCTTGGCGACGTTGATCAGCGCGCCGACTTGCGGACGCTCTTCAGCCGGCAAATTCCCCAGGGTCTTCATCACCTGAGTCAATTCACCCTTTTTGCCAAGGTAGTGAACCCGGATTTGCTCCAGGGCATTGATATCTTCAGCGCTTTGCACAGCCTCAAGAGCTTGAGCGACGAGCGCGTCCAGGTTTTCCATGTACAGACTCCAGATACGAAATAGGGGAAGAGCTTGAAGGCTCTTCCCCTATTTATGACGTTTAACACCTTGGGCCACAGGAGTGACCCAGGGTGACTGTCGGGGGTACTTAAGCCAAGGTGGCTTTAGCTTTCTCGACAATCGCAGCAAACGCCGCTTTTTCGTTCACTGCCAGATCAGCCAGAACCTTACGGTCGATCTCGATGGACGCTTTTTTCAGGCCAGCGATGAAACGGCTGTAGGACAGACCGTTAACACGAGCACCAGCGTTGATACGAGCGATCCACAGAGCGCGGAACTGACGTTTTTTCTGACGACGGTCACGGTAGGCGTATTGGCCTGCCTTGATTACCGCTTGCTTGGCAACACGGAATACGCGTGAACGCGCGCCGTAGTAGCCTTTAGCAAGTTTCAGAATTTTTTTGTGACGTTTACGGGCAATGACGCCACGCTTTACACGAGCCATGAGTTACTTCCTCTATTCTTGATCCAAAAATTAACGAAGGCGCAGCATGCGCTCGACTTTTGCCACGTCAGACGGATGCAGCAAGCTGCTACCGCGCAGTTGACGCTTACGCTTGGTCGACATTTTGGTCAGGATGTGGCTCTTGAAAGCGTGCTTGTGCTTGATACCGTTAGCAGTTTTCAGAAACCGCTTAGCAGCACCACTTTTAGTCTTCATCTTTGGCATGTTCGGATACTCCGCATTCAGTTGATAAACATAATCAGAAGGCCTGCCGTGCCCTGTTGATTACTTCTTCTTTTTCGGGGCGATGACCATGATCAGCTGGCGTCCTTCCATCTTAGGATGCTGTTCGACCGAACCGTACTCGAGCAGGTCAGCTTCAACCCGCTTGAGGAGTTCCATCCCCAGCTCCTGGTGGGCCATCTCACGGCCGCGGAATCGCAAGGATACCTTGGCCCTGTCCCCATCACTCAGGAAACGTACCAGGTTGCGCAGTTTTACCTGGTAATCCCCTTCCTCCGTCCCTGGACGAAACTTGATTTCTTTAACCTGCACTTGCTTCTGGTTTTTCTTCGCAGCAGCAATTTGCTTTTTCTTTTCGAAAATCGACTTGCCGTAGTCCATCACCCGACAAACAGGTGGCACTGCATCGGCGGAAATTTCCACCAGATCCAGCTTGGCTTCTTCAGCAATTCGAAGCGCTTCATCAATCGAGACGATGCCAATCTGCTCGCCGTCAGCGCCAATTAACCGAACCTCGCGTGCCGAGATATTCTCGTTGATCGGGGCTTTCGGTGCAGTTCGTTTATCTTGTCTCATATCACGCTTAATAGTAATTACTCCGAATCTGGGCGACCACGCCGGGAAACCGCTTGCGCGAGGAACTCCGCGAATTGGGCGACGGGCATCGAGCCCAGGTCTGCACCTTCACGGGTACGCACAGCGACAGTCTGCGTCTCGACTTCCCGATCTCCGATAACCAAAAGATAGGGAACCTTGAGCAAAGTATGCTCGCGGATTTTAAAGCCGATTTTTTCATTTCTCAAGTCAGACTTGGCACGAAATCCGCTTTCATTGAGAGTTTTTTCAACGTCAGCCGCAAAATCTGCCTGTTTATCAGTGATATTCATGATCACTGCCTGAGTCGGAGCCAGCCATGCAGGGAACGCGCCCTCATAGTGCTCGATCAGGATTCCGACAAACCGTTCGAACGAACCGAGGATCGCCCGGTGCAACATCACCGGGTGTTTACGACTGTTGTCTTCGGACACGTATTCGGCGCCCAGACGGATCGGCAGGTTAAAATCGAGCTGCAGGGTACCACACTGCCAGACGCGGCCAAGGCAATCTTTCAGCGAGAACTCGATCTTCGGACCGTAGAACGCGCCTTCGCCCGGTTGCAGATCGTACGCAAGGCCCGCACTGTCAAGCGCTGCGGCCAGTGCAGCTTCGGCGCGATCCCACAATTCGTCGGAACCGACGCGTTTTTCCGGACGAGTGGACAATTTCATCTGAACATCGGTGAAACCGAAATCGCGGTAGACGTCCATGGTCAGCTTGATGAATGCGGCGGACTCGGCCTGCATCTGCTCTTCGGTGCAGAAGATGTGAGCATCGTCCTGGGTAAAGCCGCGCACGCGCATGATGCCGTGCAGCGCCCCGGATGGCTCGTTACGGTGGCAGGCACCGAACTCGGCCAGGCGCATCGGCAGCTCGCGGTAGCTCTTCAGGCCCTGATTGAACACCTGCACGTGGCACGGGCAGTTCATGGGCTTGATGGCGTAGTCGCGGTTTTCCGACTCGGTGGTGAACATATTGTCGGCGTAGTTCGCCCAGTGCCCGGACTTTTCCCACAGGCTGCGGTCAACGACCTGCGGAGTCTTGATCTCCAGGTAGCCGTTTTCACGCTGCACCTTGCGCATGTACTGCTCAAGCACCTGGTACAGGGTCCAACCGTTAGGGTGCCAGAACACCATGCCCGGCGCTTCTTCCTGAAGATGGAACAGGTTCAGGCGCTTGCCGATCTTGCGGTGATCACGCTTTTCAGCTTCTTCGATGCGCTGAACATAGGCAGCCAGTTGCTTCTTGTCAGCCCAGGCCGTGCCATAGATACGCTGCAGTTGTTCGTTCTTCGCGTCGCCACGCCAGTAGGCGCCGGACAGCTTGGTCAACTTGAACGACTTGAGGAAGCGCGTATTCGGCACGTGCGGCCCACGGCACATGTCCACGTACTCTTCGTGGTAATACAGACCCATGGCCTGCTCGTCAGGCATGTCTTCCACCAGACGCAGCTTGTAGTCCTCACCGCGCGCAGTGAACACGTCGATCACTTCAGCACGCGGAGTGACCTTTTTGATCACGTCGTAGTCTTTCTCGATCAGCTCGTGCATACGCGCTTCGATCGCGGCCAGGTCGTCCGGGGTGAAAGGACGCTCATAGGCGATGTCGTAATAGAAGCCTTCGTCGATGACCGGGCCGATCACCATCTTCGCGGTTGGGTACAGTTGTTTGACCGCGTGGCCAATCAAGTGCGCGCAAGAGTGGCGGATGATCTCCAGCCCCTCCTGATCCTTGGGCGTGATGATCTGCAGGCTCGCGTCACCGGTGATCAGGTCGCTGGCATCCACCAGCTTGCCGTCGACCTTGCCGGCCACGGTGGCCTTGGCCAGGCCTGCACCAATGGACGCGGCGACATCGGCTACGGAAACCGAATGATCGAATGAACGTTGACTGCCGTCGGGAAGAGTAATAGTTGGCATGGCGCCTCCTCTCCTAGTGGTGACCCCTACCAAAGGTCACGTGGGTTGGGATGAGCCAGTACAAGATCCAACACCAGGCCGTTCAGTGATGAACGCCTGCCTTACAGCGGCAGGAGCCTTTCGGCCAACCGATAATCGAACCAGAGTGACTGGAGTGAACAAAAGCATCTGGCACGGCGGCAAATGGCACACCGGGAAATAGCCAGGCGAAAGATGCTAGCACAGATGAACGGTCGTCGGTTCGACGCTACGCTATGAATCATCGATTGCGGTCTTTATAGCTGCAAAAGTGAACTTGAGCTGTACGCACTGCCTCAAACCCACTGAGAATTGCCGTTCGTCCCCGACCCAAAGGAGCATCCCCATGATGCGTTTTACCTCGACTTTCGCCTTCGCAGCTTCCCTGACCCTGCTTTCCCTTGGCGCGCAGGCAGCAGCCCCGTCGAACTGGCCTGCCGGTGCGCGGGACTCTTTCATCAAGGATTGCAGTGGCGCCGCGCAGCAGCAAATCAAAAGCAAAGATGCCGCAAAGATTGCCAAACAGCATTGTGAGTGCGGTGCAGACAAGATCAACGCCGAATTGAGCACTGCGGAAATCAAGGAATTGATGACCAACCCCAACGCCAGTCCCGACCTTAGAAACAAAGCGGTATCGGCAATTTCGTCCTGCAAGGTCGTGCAAAAAAACTAGTTTCCACCCTTGATCAGACGGTCGCTTCGCTGAAAAACAGCTCGAAAACTGCCATTTCTCACAAATTACGCAGCTTTTACGGCTTTTTTTAACAGCATATATTTCGCGTGAAAGCCCCGTAGGCCGGGGCTTTCAGCCGACCTCAGCGTTAAACGCAACGCTATTGATTAGCAAACAATGCCTTGGGGGGGCTCCCAAGCCGAACATTTCGACTATGATAGCCCGGTGTGCCCAGTTGGCCTGAGCAGCACAGCACTACTGAAAATATATGTTTCTTGGAGATACACCATGTCTAATCGCCAAACCGGCACCGTTAAATGGTTCAACGATGAAAAAGGCTTCGGCTTCATCACTCCTCAAGGTGGCGGTGACGACCTGTTCGTACACTTCAAAGCTATCGAAAGCGACGGTTTCAAAAGCCTGAAAGAAGGCCAAACCGTTTCCTTCGTGGCTGAGAAAGGCCAAAAGGGTATGCAAGCTGCACAGGTTCGCGGCGAGTAATTCTCCGCCGAGCTAAAAAAACCCCGTCCATGTGACGGGGTTTTTTATGGGTGCTACAAAAGCCCTGAAAGACTCAACCGCAATTGACCCGCGTGATCACCAGGTTGTCATCGGTGTTCAGGTTCAGGCGGTCGGAGCGGTACTCCAGAGTGATCATGTCGTTGGGCTTGAGGATGCGTGCGTTCTGCGCGCCGGCACGGGTGCGGGCCTGCTCCAGCAACTGGGGCGAAGCTTTCTGGCCAACGGTGAATTCGGCGGCCTTCGACTCACAACGGCTATGGCCGGCATCAGCCACGGCGGCGTCTTTGGCTGGCTCAGAGGTACCCGGGGTGCTGCAACCCGCCAATGCGAGTGCCGCCAACAAAGTACCGAATGATGCGAGCTTCCAAGGCATGAAGCCTCCTATGATAAAAATGGACAGAGATCGTGCGACAGCGATTGGGCGGATTGGTTTCAAGACGTTAACCGCCGCCGGCAAGTCTGCCTGACTCTCGACAGGCATTCGCCCGGGCAATCGTGACCAGATATGAACAGGCTCAGTAGATATCGATGTAGTCAGACGACGGCGTCGGCCAGTTCTGCTTCAGTGCATTGAAAACCTGCGTGACCCAGACTTCATCGCTGGCGGCCACGTTGCCTACATAACCCGAGCCTTTGGCCCATGTTTCCAAGCGAAACAGCAGACCATCGATCTCTACACCACCGACCATCCTGCCGCTGGAAATATAGGCAATGCCAGCCTTGGTCACGCGCAACTGGGCATGTTCGTCGTCACTGGCGCTGGCAAGCAACTGGCGCACGGCAGTCAGGGTCAGGCTCTCGGGATCATTCAGATCTATTTGCACACGGCGCTCTCGGCAATTGAACGGACGGACAGTGTCGCACAGCCCTTTCCTGATGCCTAAGTAGCAGTGCCAAACGCAGCGCAAAATGGTTAACTGCCAGAGTAAGAGCCGCGCTCCAGAGCGCCCCACAGTACTTTCTACCCCGCGAGACCTCCATGACCACCGTAACGCTCCAAGCCGACATCAAAGCCAAGTGGCCCCAGGGACAAAGCTCCTACAGCCCCGGAAGCCCGGAAGAACTGGCGATCATCGGTATCGACCTGCTGGTCAAGGAACTCGGCACCCAGGCTGCCCAGGCGTTCATCGGCCAGGTATTCGAGAAATACCCGGCCGATCACATGGGGGTGCACGACCCCGAGCGCGAATAAGAGCCGATCGGCGAACGCCAACCGGTGAACGCTTTACTTCAGGCGCGCCAGACGCTCGGTCAGTAAATCAAAGAAGCCCTGAGCGTCGCCGTCCGCCACCCAGAACGCATTCTTTTCCTGCTTCAGGCCATCGTACCAATCGACGATGGTCTGCCCGAAGGTCGGACCTTCACGACTATCCACCACTACATTGACCTGGCGACCGCTGAACAGTGCAGGTTTGAGCAGGTAGGCAACGACCGTTGCATCATGCACAGGGCCGCCCGGAATACCGTAGTGCTCCATGTCACCCTTGACGTATTCGTTGAGAATATCGCCCACCACCTTGCTCGCATTGTTCTTGATGTCGGCGATCTGTTTCAGACGCGCCTCGCTGGTCAACACCTTGTGGGTCACGTCCAGCGGCAGGTAGGTCAACTTGACGCCACTCTTGAGCACAATCTCCGCCGCCACCGGATCGGCGAACAGGTTGAACTCCGCAACCGGCGTGATATTGCCGCCATTGAAGTGTGCACCGCCCATCACCACCACCTCCTTGATGCCTTGAGTGATTTCCGGGGCCTGGGTCAACGCCAGCGCCAGATTGGTCTGCGGGCCGAGCATGGCGAGCGTAATGCTATGGGGCTTGGCAGCCGTGAGAGTCCTGATCAGGTAGTCAACCGCATTGCCATCAGCCAGGCCCTTTTTCGGTTCATGCACAGTGACGCCGGAAATACCCTCCTTGCCGTGGATATTTTCGGCATAGATCGGCTGGCGCAACAGCGGTTTTGAGGCACCGGCATACACCGGGATATCTTCGCGCCCTGCCCACTCACGGGCCAGGCGCGCGTTACGCGCAGTCTTGTCCAGGCGCACATTGCCGGCAACGGTCGTCAGCGCGCGGATGTTCAACTCTTCCGGAGAAGCCATGGCGAACAGCAAAGCCACCACATCGTCGGCACCAGGATCGGTGTCGATGATCAGGTCGATTTTTTCCGCTGCCTGGGCGCTTGCGGCTGTGAGCGCGGACATGAGCAAGACACTCCGAAACAGATTTCGCAGGATTGGGAGACCACGTTGCATGAAACACTCCTTGTCATTGGGAAACTCTAGAAGGTTACGCCGGACACCAGCGCAATATTGCAATAAGGCTGACACTCACCTGTGCGCACCACGGCGCGCGCCTTGCGGCTCAGCTGTTTGAACTCCTCATGACTGACCAGACGCCGCTCACCCAAGGCCGCCTGCTCTGTCAGGGTATTGAGCGCCGTCAGCGCCGGCGGTTGCTTGAGCAGGATTTCTTCCGCCAGCCAGTGGCTTTCCACCTGCATCTCACTCAGCACGATACGCAAGGTACTGATGAAGTCGGGGATGCCCTGGGTCAGGGCCAGATCGACCAATTCGACACCCGGCGGCACCGGCAGACCGGCATCACCGATCACCAGGATGTCACCGTGCCCCAAGGAGGCAATCACACGCGAGAGGGCAATATTGAGCAGCGGGGTCTTTTTCATGGGGACACAAAACCTTGTACGTCGTGCAGCGAGGGAATGGAGGGTTGCGCGCCGGCACGGGTGACCGACAGCGCCGCCGCGACCTGGCCGAAACGAATGGCCTCCGCTTCGCTCTGGCCGCTGGCCAGTGCGGCGGCAAAACCACCGACAAAGGTGTCACCGGCAGCGGTGGTGTCCACCGCCTTGACCTTGGGTGCCAACAAATGCTCGAACCCTTTGCCGTCAGCGAACAACGCACCTTCGGCACCCAGGGTGATGATGACTTTGCGCGCCCCCGCCTTGATCAGTTGCGTAGCGGCTAAACGGGCGCTATCGAGGGAGTCGACCGTCACGCCACTCAACGCCGTGGCTTCACTTTCGTTGGGGATCAGGTAATCGATGGACGCGTACCAACCGGCAGGCAAAGGACCACTGGCAGGCGCCGGATTGAGAATCACCGTCTTGCCCAGCCTACGACCGCGTTCAAGTGCATACCCGACGGTTTCCATCGGCACTTCCAGTTGGCACACAATCACATCGGCGGCTTGCAACACGGCATCGAATGCTTGCAATGAAGCCGGTTTCAGCTCGCCATTACTGCCGGCAACAATCACGATGGCGTTCTGACTGCTGTCATCCACGACGATCAACGCCACGCCGCTGGAGCCCTCTACGGTGCTGACTGCCTGGCAATCGATGCCCTCCACCAAGAGCGCATCACGCAACTGGCTGCCATAGGCATCCGTGCCGACGCAGCCGACCATCGCGACTTCAGCCCCCAGCCGCGCCGACGCCACCGCCTGATTGGCGCCCTTGCCGCCGGGTACCGTGGAAAACGATTGGCCGATCAGGGTTTCACCGGCATGGGGCAGACGGCTGGCGCGGGTCACCAGGTCCATGTTCAGACTGCCTATTACCACTACTTTTGCTGGCATACATCAGTACTCATCAATTCGGTTGTGCGCTATCGGGCCAACACGCTCGCGAACGGTGCAGTGGACTCACGCAACACAATGCTAGGCGTCACGATACGCTGGTCGACTGCTATCTGCGGGGAGGCGATTCGTCGCAATAAAAGCTCGGCCGCCGTCTCGCCCAACTGCACGATCGACTGCCCGACCGTGGTCAGCGCCGGGTAGACATAACGGCCCATTTGAATGTCATCGAAGCCGATCACCGACAGCTCGCCGGGTACGCGCAGATCACGTTCGGCCGCGGCACGCAGCACGCCGAAACCGATCATGTCGTTGCAGGCAAAAATCGCGCTTGGCGGGTTGTGCGCCAGTAACTTCACGGCGGCGGCGTAACCGCCCGTGCTGGTGAAATCGCTTTCTTCGGTGCGGTTGGCGAGCACTTCGACGCCGGCCTCCCGCAGTGCCCGGCGATACCCTGCCAGACGCATTTGTGCGACCCGGGTATGACCCGGGCCACCGATGCACGCGATATCGCGGTGGCCCAGCTCGAGCAGATGACGAGTCGCCAGATAGGCGCCCTCTTCATGGTCGATACGCACCAGGTCCACGTCGATGCCATCCAGCGCGCGGTCGACAATCACCATGGGCGTACGCACCGCGCTCAGGCCGACCGCAAGCCCGCTGTCATCACCCCCTACCGAGGTCACGATCAAGCCGTCGATGCGTTTCTCCAGCAACACGCGCAGATAGTTGCGCTGCTTTTCGGCGTTGTCATCGGAGTTGCACAGGATCACGCAGTAGCCATTACGCTCACAGTAGTCCTCGATCCCTCGGGCCAGTTCCGCGAAATACGGGTTGAGACTGTTGGGCACCAGCAAGCCGATGGTGGCCGTGGTCTTGGCCTTGAGCGAGCGGGCGACGGCGCTGGGCACGTAGTCGAGCTGCTTGATCGCCGCTTCGACCTTGATGCGTACCGGTTCACTGACCGGGCGCGTCTTGTTCACCACGTGAGACACCGTGGTGTAGGAGATGCCCGCAAGCGCTGCCACATCCTTGATCGTCGCCATGATTCAGCCTCGCCGACTGGCGCGCTGGCTGCGGTAAGTATCGAGAATCACGGCAATCACGATCACGGCACCGGTAATGATGCGTTTAGTGGGTTCCGTGGCACCGATCTGCGCAAGGCCTGCCGCCAGTACCGAAATGATCAATACGCCGAAGAAGGTGCTGATGACCGAGCCGCGCCCCCCCATCAGGCTGGTCCCGCCGATCACCACCGCCGCGATGACTTGCAGCTCAAGGCCGGAACCGGCATTCGGGTCCGCCGCTTCCAGGCGCGAGATCTGGAACAGTGCCGCCACACCGGCCAGCAGTCCCATCAGGCTGAACACCAGGATCTTGTAGGGTTTGGGATCGATCCCCGCCAGGCGCACCGCTTCTTCATTGGTACCGATACCGATCAGGTAACGACCGAATACAGTACGGGTCAACACCAATTGAGCGGCGATGATCACCAGCAACGCAATGATGAACGAAGGTGAAATGCCGAAGGCAATCGGGTTGGACAGCCAGGCAAACGAATCACCGATATAAGCGGTGCGCGAACCGGTCATTTGGTACGCCACGCCCCGGGCCATTTCCAGTACACCCAGAGAGACGATGAACGACGGAATGCGCCAGGCCACGGTGATCGAACCGGTAATGGTACCGGCTAACGCCGCGCACCCCATGCCCAGCACGGCGGCCGGCAGGACGCTCCAGCCCCAGCCAAGGATCGCCACGCTGACCGCCGAGGCTGCCAACGCCAGCACCGAGCCCACCGACAGGTCGATGCCGCCGATGATCAAGATGAAGGTCATGCCCACCGCCAGCACCATCAGATCGGGGATCTGGTTGGCCAACGTGCTGAACGTGTCGTAGGACAAGAAGTGATCGCTGAGCACAGAGAACAGCGCGATCATCGCGAGCAAGGCGCCCGCCAGGCCCAGGTAAGTGCCCAGGCCGTAGAAATTGCCGCCAGTCTTGCCGGGGGAAGTAGTGGTTTTCATGGGGTATCCCTCAGCACTGCGTCATTGAGCAGCGCATCACGTTTCTGATAGCCGGCAAAGGCGGCAGCAAGCAATTCGTCCTGAGTCCAGTTGTCGCGCTCGAACGTCTCGATCAGGCGCCCTGCGGACAACACGCCGATGCGGTCACAGATCAGCATGAGCTCTCGCAGGTCACTGGACACCACCACCAGCGCTTTGCCCTGGCGGGTCAACTCGCCGAGCAAGGCATAGATGTCGAACTTGGCGCCCACGTCGATGCCCCGGGTCGGCTCATCGAACAGCATCACCGAGCAGTCGCGCTCCAGCCAGCGGCCAATCACCACTTTCTGCTGATTGCCACCCGACAGCTCGGACACCAATTGCGCCGGTCCGGAACTGCGGATACGCATCGCATCGATCTGGCGTTTGGCCAGGGCGGTTTCGTCTCGGCTATTCACCACGCCACCGCCGGAAATCTCCGGCATGTTGCCCAGGGCGATATTGGCACTGATCGACTGGGTCAACAGCAGGCCTTCGCCCTTGCGGTCTTCGGTAATCAGGGCAATGCCATGCCCTACCGCGTCCACCGGCGAGCGAATGCTCACTACCTGGGCCGGCGAGCCGAGCGCGACGGTGCCGCTGTCGGCAAGGTCTGCGCCGAAGATCAGGCGCAACAATTCGGTACGGCCAGCGCCGATCAGGCCGGAAATGCCAAAAATCTCGCCGGCGCGCACTTCAAAGGACACATCGCGGACCTTGTCCGAGCGGCTCAACCCTTTCACCGTCAAGGCCGGGCCACCGATAGTGCGCGGGCCGAGATCGATCTGCTCACCCAACTCGCGTCCCACCATCAAGGTGACGAGCTGTTCACTGTTGTAGTTGGCCATCGGCTCGACGCAGACCAGCTTGCCATCACGCAATACCGCAATGCGCTGGGCGACACGGGCCAGCTCTTCCAGCCGGTGTGAAATGTAGATGATCGCCACGCCCCGGGCCTGCAGGCGGGTGATCTGCTCGAACAGCATCTCGACTTCACGGGCGGTCAACATGGCCGTGGGTTCGTCGAGGATCAACACGTGGCAATCGCCGATCAGGTTGCGGGCGATCTCGACCATCTGCTGGTGACCGATGCCCAGGCTACCAACAAGAGTGTCCGGGTCGATCGCGTCCAGACCGACTTGGGCCATGGCTTCGATCGCGGCCTTGCGCAGCTGTTTGCGACTGATCCAGCCACCATGGCTGGGCAGGTTGTCCAGGAACAGGTTTTCGGCAACCGTCAGCGTCGGCAGCAGGTTGAGCTCCTGCATGACCATGCGCACACCCAGCTCTTCGGCCTGGGTACGGCTGCCGGGACGGTAGTCCTGACCGTTGAATTGCATGTGCCCGGTGGTCGGGGTGACCAGCCCACCAATGATCTTCGACAACGTGCTTTTACCTGCGCCGTTCTCACCGGTCAGCGCCAGCACTTCTCCGCGATTGAGCGTCAGGGTGATGTCGGACAGAACCGGTTGGGCATAGGTCTTGCCGATACCGCTGACCGAGAGGACAGCGTTCGGGGCGGAAGATGACATAGGAAAATCTCCAGGCGCCCGCTCAGGACGAGCGGGCGCTGTTGGGTGCTGCCAGGATTACTTCTTGAGGACGAGTTCGACCGGCGTTTCGATCACACCATCCTTGGCATCGACTTTCTCACCCTTGACCAGCTTCAGCGCGTTCTGGATACCGAACACGGCTTGCTGGGCAGCCGCCTGATCGGCGGTCGCCAGGACACGACCGTCCTGCAGCATCGGCTTGATGGCTTCGATGTTGTCGTAGCCGACCACAAGCACTTTGCCCGCCTTGCCTGCCGCACGCACGGCAGAGACCGCACCCAGGGCCATGTTGTCGTTACCGGCCAGCAGGGCTTTGAGGTCCGGATATTCGCTCAGCATGGCCGAGGCGACCTTCTGGCCCTGGTCGATTTCCCAGTTGCCGGATTGGGTGGAAACGATCTTCATGCCAGCCGCATCCATCGCATCCTTGTAGCCCGCAGTACGCTGCTGGGCATTGGTGGTGGTCGGCACACCTTCGATGATGGCGACCTTGTCACCCGCCGTCAGTTGCTTGGCCAGGTAATCGCCCACCAGCTTGGAGCCTTTGCGGTTGTCAGGGCCTACGAAGGGAATATCGAGGTTCTTGCTTTTCAGCACGTCCGGATCGAGACGGTTGTCGATGTTGACGACCTTGATACCAGCGTCGGAGGCTTTCTTCAGTACGGTGACCAGCGCCTTGGAGTCGGCAGGCGCAATGACGATCGCGTTCACTTTCGCGAGGATCATCTGGTTGACGATGTCGATCTGCGCGCTGGTATCGGTTTCGTTCTTGATCCCGTTGGTGATCATGTCGAAGTCGGCAGCGTGTTCTTTCTGATACGTCTTGGCACCGTCCTGCATGGTGACGAAGAATTCGTTGGCCAGGGATTTCATGACCAGACCGACCTTGGGCTTGGCGGCGGCGTCATCAGCGAACGCAGAGGAGAGAGGCAGGGCAGCGGATGCGGCAGCAAGCACAGCAACAGCAAGAAGACGTCCGGCAAATGGCAGCTTCATGGGTTCACTCCGATCTTATGATTATTGTGAGCAACGCTTGCACCGAGAGACTTCGGCAGCCCTCCCACCCGGGTGGCTGATACGAGAAGTCACGATACGCCAGGAGAGCGTCGTGAAACATCTCGCAAACGTTTGCGTTAAGCAAACTATGAGAACCTTGTCGAGATTTGTCAACGGTAGAAAAACGACTTTCATCAAAGCCCTCTTGCGCCAGCCGCCGAGACCTGTCGTAGGAATTCAACCACGGACCGCGTACTTCCCTCACTCTCTAAAACGACAGATGTCAGCACCATTACGCTCGGATCACCCAAGGTTATTCCATCATTTTTTCGGTTGACCGAACGGGATGTCGCCCAATGTTCGGAATGCCGGACACCCGTGTACCGAGCCCCTGATTAAAAATAAAAATAAACATTAAAAATCAATAATTTAAATACAACCCCCACGTTCCCTCAGACTGGTACAGATCCTGCTCTCACACTGCACCTCGCGGCGTTCAGAACCGCCCGGGCGTTCTAGATGAACCTGCAACAGCACTCATCAAAAACCAGAGAGAAAAATAATGAAATCTGCACTGAAGTCCTTTGTTCCGGGCGCGTTAGCCCTCCTGCTGCTGTTCCCCGTTGCCGCACAGGCAAAAGAAGCTCAAACCCAGACCAAATTGTCCAACGTGGTGATTCTTGCCACCGGCGGCACCATCGCTGGCGCTGGCGCCAGCGCAGCCAACAGTGCCACTTACCAGGCGGCCAAGGTCGGCATCGAACAATTGATCGCCGGTGTTCCTGAGCTTAGCCAGATCGCCAACGTACGCGGCGAACAAGTGATGCAAATTGCATCCGAGAGCATCAACAACGAAAACCTGCTGCAACTGGGCCGTCGCGTGGCTGAGTTGGCTGACAGCAAGGACGTGGACGGCATCGTGATTACCCACGGCACCGACACCCTGGAAGAAACCGCCTACTTCCTGAACCTGGTGGAAAAAACCGACAAGCCGATCATCGTCGTCGGCTCCATGCGCCCAGGCACCGCCATGTCGGCGGACGGCATGCTCAATCTCTACAACGCCGTGGCCGTGGCCGGCAGCAAAGATGCACGCGGCAAGGGTGTGCTGGTGACCATGAACGACGAGATCCAGTCGGGTCGTGACGTCAGCAAGATGATCAACATCAAGACCGAAGCGTTCAAAAGCCCATGGGGCCCGCTGGGCATGGTGGTCGAAGGTAAATCCTACTGGTTCCGCCTGCCCGCCAAGCGTCACACTCTGGATTCGGAGTTCGACATCAAGACCATCAAGAGCCTGCCAGACGTCGAAATCGCCTACGGCTACGGCAACGTGAGCGACACCGCCGTCAAGGCCCTGGCCCAGGGCGGTGCCAAAGCCATCATCCACGCCGGCACCGGCAATGGCTCGGTTTCGTCCAAGGTCGTACCGGCCCTGCAGGAACTGCGCAAACAGGGCGTGCAGATCATTCGCTCCTCCCACGTGAATGCGGGCGGTTTCGTCCTGCGCAACGCTGAGCAGCCTGACGACAAGTACGACTGGGTCGCCGCCCATGACCTGAACCCGCAGAAAGCCCGCATCCTGGCGATGGTCGCCCTGACCAAGACCCAGGACAGCAAAGAGCTGCAGCGGATGTTCTGGGAATACTGATTCCTCAAGAAACACCGGTAGAGGCGGATTCACCCGCCTCTACCCTTCCCCCGATGCGCCTCCTGCCTACACCCTGCCCCCAATCTGCTGTCAGACCTATCCCTTGAATTTTAAGCAGTTGCGAAATAGCCTACAGTTAAATACTGTATGCACGTACAGCTTATTAAGGATTATTCCGTGCCAACGTCCTCTTCCGTAGCGCCAACCCCGCCTGATGCCTACGAGCGCCTGGCCATTCGTGTGCAAAAGATCATCAACTCGACCAACGCCCAGAAAGCCAAGGCAGCCTTGCTCTTCCGTTTACCCGACGAGCCGAAGGATGAATGGGAGCGCTTGCTCGAGGAAATTGCGGAGAACGACAACGTGACCCTCGCCTATCGGGACGACGGTGGCGTACAGATTTTCTGGGTCGTACCGAAGGAAGACTGATTCAATGACTGCCCGTTTCATTGCACTGTGTTGTATGTTTTTTGCCGTTACCGCCCAAGCCCAGGCCCCACAGACGTTCAGCGAAGCCAAGAAAATCGCCTGGAAACTCTACGCGCCACAATCCACGGAGTTTTATTGCGGCTGCAAATACACCGGCAATCGGGTGGACTTGAAAGCCTGCGGTTACGTCCCACGCAAGAACGCCAACCGCGCCGCTCGTATCGAGTGGGAGCATATCGTCCCGGCCTGGCAGATCGGGCACCAGCGACAATGCTGGCAAGACGGCGGACGCAAGAACTGCACACGCCATGACACGGTATTCAAGCGCGCCGAAGCCGACCTTCATAACCTGGTGCCGAGCATCGGCGAGGTCAACGGCGATCGCAACAATTTCAGTTTTGGCTGGTTGCCGGTGCAGCGTGGGCAATACGGCTCATGCCTGACCCAGGTGGACTTCAAGGCCAAGAAGGTCATGCCGCGCCCGTCCATCCGGGGCATGATCGCGCGAACGTATTTTTATATGAGCAAACAATACGGCCTGCGCCTGTCGAAACAGGATCGTCAACTTTACGAAGCCTGGGACAAGACTTACCCCGTGCAGGCCTGGGAGCGCCAGCGCAACCAGACCGTGGCCTGCGTGATGGGACGTGGCAATGCGTTCGTCGGCCCGGTGGATCTGAAAGCCTGCGGCTGAACAGGGGCGCGGTTTGCGCCCGCATTCCGCCTGTTACTGTGCAGCCTTGTGCTCGATCACCTGCGACTCGGTGTCGGTTTTCTTGGCGCGGGCCATCTTCTCGTTGAGCAGCGCTTGCTTGGCTTCGGCTTCAGCCTTGGTTGCGAACGGCCCCAACAGCACTTCGTCCTTGCCATCGACTTTTACGATGTAAAAATTGAAACCATGTTCCAGCAACCAGGCCGTGAGGTCGGTGATCGCCTGCAATTTGTGGTCAGGCGGGCCCACCCGCACGTCCCATTCCTGTGCGGCGATCGTACCGCTCTGGGGCTGGCTATCCGTCACGACAGGCTTGGCCTTGGGGGCATCGACCGGCTTTCCTTCACCGCAACCGGCCAACGCCAACACCGCAATTGCCATCGCTACTTTACGCACTGCCCTGCTCCTTTGAGGATAAAGAGGCGACTTTATCATCCACTGTCTATTCTGGCCGTCATAAACGTTCGCTTAAACAATGCGAATGATGTATCGCAGACCTGTATGATGCCGCCATGGGAATTAATGCCGCCTCTATGCGTCCTAAAAGAGGCAGTCACAGGGAAGCGCTTAGCAGTAAGCTACACACATCTGACATCTGCCCTGTCTGAAACATGTGTCCTTAAAAGTAATCAAGGAGAAGTCCATGCTTATACTCACCCGCAAACTTGGTGAAAGCATAAACATCGGTGAAGACATCATAGTCACCGTTCTGGGCGTCAACGGCAATCAAGTACGACTCGGCATCAACGCCCCCAAGAGTGTTGCCGTGCATCGCGAGGAAATCTACCAACGCATCCAGGCCGGTCTGACTGCCCCGGATAAAAACCAGACGCCTTAATACCCCTCTCAGTAGCCAGCCTTTTCGTTCACTGTAACGGCTGGCGAAAACCTTTCGTCCTCTCGCACTTCAACCACCTGAACAAGGCCTCATCTTCGCGGCAAGATGAAACTGCCCTGACGGCGGAAACTTGTCCCGCCATTCAATGCGATGACTGACACTGCAAAATCCACTACCGGATTGCTGGTATTTACAGCCCTGCGGCAAGATCTATGCTTGGGCTTGCACGGTCAGTCGAAGGCGCTAGCGCAGATGGACACCCTTACCAAATCCGAAATCGAATCGGCCCTGGCGGCTCGCCTGCCCAGCTACACGATTGCTTGCACGCTGCATGCGGACGGCACGCTTTCGGCCATGCTCAGTGGCCCGGAAACCGACCATTTCGCAATTACCGGCATTGTCCGCGCGCACTACCGGGGAGCCGAGGCGATTGCCCGCCTCGCCAATGAAATCCTGCGGGAGATGGTGCTGTCTCGCCAAGGCATGCGCAGCAACCGGTTACAGACGCCACCCGAGGGATGATGGCGTCCAAATGTTTGGTATCAGCGTGTCAGCCTCAGCAGGCCGTCCTCGTCGCGCTTGACCTGTAACCGCTCGTACCCGTCGATCGAGGGGTGACGGGTGACCATGGGCGTCAGGTGCGTTGACGTCACCACCATCACATCCGCACCCGCCGCCTCCCCGGCACGGATCCCCACGCCCGCGTCCTCGAACACCAGGCAATCCTGCACCGGCACGCCCAGGCGTTGCGCCCCCAGCACATAACAGGCCGGGTCGGGCTTGCCGCTGGCCACATCCTCGGCGGTCACCAGGACCGCCGGCGGATGGATGCCGGCCGCCTGCAGTCGGCGCAAGGCCAACTCACGGGGTGCCGAAGTGACCAGCGCCCATTGATCGTCCGGCAACTGCCTCAGAAATCCGACAGCGCCAGGAATGGCCACCACCCCCTCCACATCGTTGATTTCCGCCTCGGTAATCCACTGGGCTTCCACCTCGGGATCGACACCGGGCAAAGCCTGGCGGGTGATGGTGTCGATGGCCCGCGCGCCATGAATCGTCTTCAGGAAAGCGGGCACATCCAGGCCATGACGTTCAGCCCAGGTGCTCCACACCCGCTCGGCGGCGGCGATGGAATTGAGCAGGGTCCCGTCCATATCGAACAGAAAGGCACGGTAACGCTGGGCAAGTACGGCTGAACCTGGGATGGACACTGCTGGGCTTCCTCTTGAGCGGAGACACGGATGGGCTCGATGCAATCTACGGATCACGTCGGTGCTTGTAAACGACGCGACCACCCGGGACGCCGTCGAGGCGATTGCATTACAGGTTTGTAATGGAGCTGTAAGCGTTGTCAGCACCCTCCTTTCATACAGTGGCGGCGTCAGTCACCCACAACGGTTGACGCAATCTCCCACTTAAGATGAGAAGGGCCCGCTCCATGAAACCTGCAAGCAAACTCTGCCTGATCGCCGCCAGCCTGCTGATGCTGGGCACCGGCACCGCCATGGCCGGCACTGTCGCGCCGGTCAAAGCCAACAACGTCGTGCTGGTACACGGCTCATGGGCTGACGGTTCGAGCTGGTCCGAAGTGATCACCCGCCTGCAAGCCGCCGGCCTGCATGTGACGGCGGTACAAAACCCGCTGACCTCGGTGGCTGACGACGTAGCCGCCACCAACCGTGTGCTGGATCAACAGGACGGTCCTACCGTACTGGTCGGCCACTCCTACGCAGGCACCGTGGTCAGCGACGCCGGGGTCAACCCGAAAGTCAGCTCGCTGGTCTACGTCGCAGCCCGTGCGCCGGATGCCAATGAAGACTTCGTCGCCCTCTCCGCCAAGTACCCGACCATGCCCGTGCGGGCCGGTGTCGAGGAGCACGACGGCTACCTCACGCTGAACCAGGACGCCTTCCTCAAATATTTCGCCGCCGACGTACCGCGCGCCAAGGCACTGCAACTGTTCGCCGTGCAGCAGCCGATCGCCAAGACCCTGTTCAGCGGTCGCACCGTGAACGCCGCCTGGCACACCAAGCCGTCCTGGTACGCCGTGTCGAGCAACGACCAGACCATCAACCCGGACCTGGAACGTTTCCTCGCCAAGCGCATGAACGCCAGCACCATCGAACTGCCTTCGAGCCACTTGTCGCTGGTGTCCCACGCCAAGGAAATCGCCGACCTGATTCTCGAAGCATCCGGTCGCCAACCTTGATCCCCCGAATGACGAACTTGTAATGAACCTGTTGGTTGGCTGTTGGGTACCGCTGGTTAACGTGAACTCACTGCCACGACCTGGCAGCCACCCCTTAAAGAGAGAGACCACCATGAAACTGTTTACCCTGGGCTTCGCCGCTTTGATCGCCACCGGTTCCGCCTTCGCTGCCGACACCACCCCGGCCACGAACGTGATCCACGACAAGACCGGCTTCTTCGTGCACCTGGACATCGACAAAGTGCTGTCGAGCACCGACACCTACGGCCAGTGCGGCATCGTCCCCGCCCGCCTCAACTACCTCGACCACCAGGGCCGCGAGCACGTGCTGGACTACCAGGTACAAGGCATCGGTTGCGCCAGTGACAATTGATCGGGCTACACTTGCGCCACGTACAGAACCAGGGCACTTCCCATGAACATTCTCGTAGTCGAAGACGAACCCAAGGCCGGCAATTACCTGCTCAATGGCCTGCAGGAACTGGGTTACTCGGTGAGCCTGGCCCGCGATGGCGTGGACGGCTTGCACCAGGCCCTGGAAACGCCGTTCGACGTGATCGTGCTGGATGTGATGATGCCGAAAATGGATGGCTGGGAAGTGCTGCGACGTCTGCGCAAGGAGGCCGACACCCCGGTGCTGTTCCTCACCGCGCGGGATGACATCGCCGACCGCATCAAGGGCCTGGAACTGGGCGCCGATGACTACCTGATCAAGCCGTTCTCGTTCGCCGAACTGGTGGCACGCCTGCGTACTCTCACTCGTCGCGGTCCCACCCGTGAAGACGAGCAACTGCAGATCGCCGATCTGCAGATCGATGTGTTGAAGCGCCGCGTCACCCGCGCCGGAACACGCATTACCCTCACCAACAAAGAGTTCGCCTTGCTGCACCTGTTCGCCACCCATCAGGACCAGGTGCTCTCGCGCTCGATGATCGCCTCGCGGGTATGGGACATGAATTTCGACAGCGACACCAACGTGGTGGACGTGGCCGTACGGCGCTTGCGCCTGAAGATCGACGACCCGTTCCAGCTCAAGTTGATCCACAGCGTGCGGGGCATTGGCTACCGCTTCGATACCCAGCCATGAACAATCGCCGCCCCTATTCCCTGACCCTGCGCCTGGCGATGATCTTCGCCCTGCTCGCCTTCGCCCTCCTCGCGACCCTGGGCGTGGCGCTGTACCGCGAGCTTGAACGTGAACTGGTCATGCGCGACGACGCTGCGCTGATCTATCGCATCGACCAACTGCGCAACCTGCTCAACGACAGCAACACCCTGGAATTGATCAAGACCAAGGCCGAGTTGTTCCAGAACATGCTGGGCAACCGTGAGTCGGTACTGACCATTGCCGCCCCGGGTAAAACGCCTTTGCTGGTGGTGAACCCCAGCAACATGAAATTACCGAGTGTGCCCGCCGTGCCGAAGAACCACGAACTGGTGTTTGCCGATGTGCATCACTTTACCGGTGAGAATGGCATACCGTTCGCCGCAGTGGCGGCCTCCATCGACTCCGGTGACCTCGGCAGCCTGCAAATCACCACCGGGCGCCTGATGACCGAACGCACCGCCGTGCTCGCCAGTTACCGCCTGAGTGTCTTTATCCTGGCCAGTATCGCGGCGGTCATCCTCGCGCTGGTGGGTTATCTGTTGGTGCATCGCGGGCTGGTGCCGTTGCGTCGCCTGGCCAGGCACACCCGGGGGATCGGTGTGGGCAACCTGGCCGAACGGCTCGACGGCCAGGGCGCGCCCAAGGAACTGCTGCCGATGATCGATTCCTTCAACACCATGCTCGAACGCCTCGCCAAAGGGTTCGTGCAACTGGGCCAGGTGTCCACCGACATGGCCCACGAACTGCGCACCCCTATCAACAACTTGCTGGGGGAAACCCAGGTCGCCCTGCAACAGAACCGCAGCATCGAGAGCTATCAGCAACTGCTGGCGTCCAACGTCGAAGAGCTGGAGCGCCTGGCGCGCATGCTCGACAACATGCTATTCCTCGCCCGCACCGACCCGGCCAGCGCCTTGCGCCAACGCCAGGAGCTGAACGCCGCGGATGAAGTGGAGCGCATGGCCGATTACTTCGAGGGCCCGGCAAGTGATGTGAACATCACTATCCTCGCCGAAGGCGACGGGGTGATCTGGGCTGAGCCGATGCTCTTGCGTCGCGCCCTGGCGAACCTGTGCGCGAACGCGATCAAGTATGGCGCTGCCGACTCCGAACTGTTGATCCAGGCCGTGCCCGATGCCGAGGGCATTCACCTGAAGGTCAGCAACCAGGGCGAAACCATTCCGGCAGAGCATTTACCGAGGCTGTTCGAACGGTTTTACCGCGTGGATGAATCACGCGAGCGCTCAGCGCAATCCAACGGGCTGGGCTTGTCGATCGTGGCCACCATCATGCAATTGCATAACGGGCGTTACAGCGTGAGCAGCGAAGCGGGCGTGACGTGTTTCGAACTGTTCTTTCCACGACGGGAGGACTGACAGCAGATCAACTGACCTGCCCGCCCGCTTCAGTTACATCCACGCCGGTTTCCCAGGCTGCCCTCACGGCCACCTGCAAACCTTCGACCATCGTATCCAACGCCATCGAGGGCCGGGCCGATTGGCCCACTTGCTCCGGCAAGTTCGGCACATGGATAAACCCGCTGCGTATGCCTGTCCCTTCAAGCAGGTGTTGCAGCCGGTAAAACACCTGGTTGCACACGAAGGTACCGGCCGTTTGTGAAACCGACGCCGCAACCCCTGCCTCACGCACCGCCTTGACCATCGCCTTGATCGGCAAGGTGCTGAAGTAGGCGGCGGGGCCACCGGCTACCACCGCTGTATCGACGGGCTGTTCGCCCAGGTTATCGGGAATGCGCGCATCGTTGATGTTGATCGCCACCCGCTCCACGGAGATATCGCTGCGACCAGGCCCGAGACCAGTCGCAATGACCATCGAGGGGCGCAGTTCGTCGATCAATTGAACCAGGCGCTCCCCTGCTGTCGAGAAGGCACAGGGCAAACAATGCGCAACAATCTGCACACCCTCGGCCAGTTGCACACCGTCCAACAAGCGTACGGCTTCCCACGAGGGGTTGACCGAATCTTGATCAAAGGGCTCGAAGCCCGTCAGCAGCAACGTTCGCATCCTGACCTCACATCAGCAGGTAAAGCAGCACGATATTGACCACCAGCATCATCAACGCCGTCGGCAGTTGGGCCTTGATCACCGCATTCTTGTCCGGCAACTCCAGCAACGCCGCCGGCACGATATTGAAGTTGGCAGCCATCGGGGTCATCAGGGTACCGCAATAGCCGGAGAACATGCCGATGGCCGCCATCACTGCCGGGTTGCCACCGTAGATACCGACCAGCACCGGCACACCGACGCCGCCGGTCATCACCGGGAACGCCGCAAAGCCATTGCCCATGATCACTGTGAACAGTGCCATGCCCAGCACATACACCATCACCGCCACCAACTTGAAATCCAGGTTGATGTAGGTGGTAGTGACGTGCGCCACGGCGGTGCCCACCCCGGCCTCATTGAACAGCAACCCGAGCATCGCCAGCATCTGCGGCAGCACCATGGCCCAGCCCAGGGCTTCGGTCAGGCGCCGGGATTCACGCAAGGCTTGCACCGGCGTATCGCGAGTCAGCCAGCACGCCAGGCCGAGTGCAATCAGGCAACCGATGCCAAGGGAAACGAAGGTGGTGTTTTTCGGGTCCAGCAGTGGCACACCCGCGACTTCGGTGTGCTTGAGCAAGACCGAGCCGATCACGGTGGTCAGCGGAATGGCCAGCGCCGGGATAAACAATTTATGCCCCAGACGGCCAGCGCTGGCACGGGACGCCTTGTCATGCAGCTCGGCATGCGCACCACGGCCCACGCCACCCAGGCCGGCGATCAACGCCATCACCACCACACCTGCGCCGATCGCCACCGGTGGCAAGCGCTCGCCGATCAGGAACGGAATCGCGAACAACAGCCAGAACACCGCGCTGGACCAACGCTTGGGGTGCGTGCGGTCCATCAGGATCATGCCGGCGGTGATCAGTAGCAGCACACCGGCCAGCCAGTACAGGTATTGAATGGAAATGATCATTGCGCGGCCTCCACGGCGGGAGCGCCAGCGGGCGTCAGCTCACGGTTGAGCCTGCGGTCAAAGCGGTGCAGGCGAATCGCGTGGATGATAAACGCGCAGATCGCCGTGGGAATGCCCCACACCGCAATGTGCAGCGGCTCGACATCGATTCCCGACCCCAACAGGAAAGTGTGCATCAGGGCGATCGCACCAAAGGCGACGAAAATGTCTTCGCCAAAAAACAGCCCGACATTGTCCGTAGCGGCACACATGGCCAGCACCTTGTGGCGCAATTTTTCCGGTAGTTTGCCGAAGCGTTTCTCCGCCGCGCCTTCAGCCATCGGCGCCAGCAGCGGGCGCACCATCTGCGGATGTCCGCCCAGGCTGGTCAAGCCCATGGCTGCTGTGGATTCGCGCACGAACAGGTACATGATCAACAAGCGCCCGACCGTGGCCCGCTCGAAACGAGCGATCCAGTTTTGCGCATGCAAGCGCAGCCCGTGACGCTCCAGCAGGCCAATGACCGCCAGGGGCAACAGCAAGATCAATTGCAGGGCACGGGTCTGAAGGAAACCATCGCCCATGGTGGCGAGGATCTTTTCCAGCGGAAAATGCGCGGCCAGCCCGGTGGCAATGGCGGCAGCAGTGACGACAAGCAACGGATTGAAGCGCAAGACAAAGCCAACGACGATCACAAGCACGCCGATCAGCGGCCATAGGTTCACAACAGTCTGCATGGCGAAAAGGTCCTTGAGTGCGCGCTGCGGCGCCATTACGGCAGGACGTGAACAAAGGGGTTCACAACGTAAATGGGGCGTGCAGTCGGCTCGGTTTTTTATTGTTGACCCGGAAGGTCGAGCGTCAGTGGCGGCAACTTTGCTGCCTGCAGGCGGGAGGTGTCCAACAAGAAAAATTGTTGCTGCACACCAATAAATCTTGTGAGCGAGAGGCGCCGGAAAAACCGGCGCAAAAAGGGGGTCAGCTGCGGTTGAGGTTGTCCAGGGCCACACGCAGTTCGCGGCTGTTGCCTCCCAATGCACTGGTGGCAATGATGGCATTGCGCAACAGAATCGAGGCGACATGGGGGATATGCTCTTTGAGCAAGCGGTCGGAAGGCCCCGACAAGGTCAGCGCCCCTTTCAATTCGCCGCCCATGGCAAATACCGGGACCGACACCGCCGTGGTCTCCGGGTCGCGCTCGCCGAAGGAACAGGCCCAGAGTTGCTCACGCTCCTGCTCCAGTGCCGCGTCACCCTGGCGCGAGAATGCCCGCAGCACTTTGCCGGAAGCGCCGGCATGCAGGGGGAAGCGTGCGCCTTCGAGTACCGACACCCGCACCGCACGCTTGGGTTCGACCCGAAACAATACGACACGGCTGCCGTTTTCATACACGTAGAACGAGGACGTTTCGCCACTTTCCTCAGTGATCGCCTCAAGCAGCGGATGAATCACATCCCGCAAGCGGAACGACGCTTGATACAGCTGCGACAAACGCAACGGTTCCGGCCCGACCGAGTATTGGCCATCACTCAGGCGCCGCACGAAACCGGCTTTTTCCAGGGACGTGATCAGGCGCAGGATCGTGCTTTTGTACAGGCCCGTGCGCCGTGCGATCTCCGCCAGGCTCAGGCTTTCCTGATCGAAAGCGGCAAGGATGGCAAAGGCACGGTCGACGGCGGCGACGCCGCCCTCGGCGGGAAGGCTGGTTTGCGGTTCGTTACTCATGGCCACTCATTGTGTATTCATCGCCCGCGGTGGCGACGGCTTCATGCCGTCGCGACAAGGCGCGGGTCACGCTCGGTGGCCGTAACATACCCTTTTTCAGCCGCCCTAGCGAACCACCCCGCGCATGCGCAGCGCGTCGACCTCATCGACGCTGTAGCCGAGCTGTTCGAGCACTTCGTGGGAATGGCTGCCCAGCGCTGGCACATTCAGGCGCGTATCGAACCGCCGGCCATTCATTTCGAAAGGCAGCATCGGTACTTTCACCTCATCACCGTTTTCCAGAACCAGGTGTGCCAGGCCACCGGACGCGTTCAGGTGCGCATCGTCAAACAGGTCTTCCGGGCGCTGGATCGGCGAAAACGGTAAGCCTGCCTGCTCGCACAGCGCCATGATCACCCCCTTGTCCAGGCCGGCCAGGCGCTCGCGCACCCACGGCAGGATCTGCGCGCGCGCATGCACCCGCTGGGTGTTGCGGGCCAGTTCCGGGTCGCTGCCCAATTGGGCGAAACCAAACACCTCGCAGAAACTCTGCCATTGGCTGTCGCTCACCACGCCCATGAACACCTGCTGGTCATCGGCGGTGTTGAACACGTCGTAGATCGCCCAGGCCGACAAGCGGCTCGGCATCGGCGCCGCCGGTTTGCCGGTGGTCGCCATTTGCATCATGTGCTGCCCCACCAGGAACGCCGAGTTCTCGAACAGACCGGTCTGCACGAATTGCCCCTGCCCCGTGGCCTTGCGTTGCCACAGCGCGGCCAGGATCGAGATGGCGCTGAACATGCCGCCCATCACGTCGTTCACCGAGGCCCCCGCACGCAATGGCCGGCCTTCGGGCCCGGTCATGTAGGCCAGGCCGGACATCATCTGTACCACTTCATCCAGCGCGGTGCGGTGTTCGTAGGGGCCGGGCAGAAAGCCCTTCATCGAGCTGTAGATGATGTCGGGCTTGATCGCCTTCACCTGCTCAAAGCCCAGGCCCAGCTTGTCCATGGCCCCGGGGCGGAAGTTCTCGGTGACCACATCGGCGCTCTCGATCAGCTTGCGCACCGCCGCCATGCCCTCCTCGCTCTTGATGTCCACGGCGAAACTTTTCTTGTTGCGGTTGTAGGTCATCCAGTAGCCGGCACCCGAGCCGGTCAGCCGGCGGGTATTGTCGCCTTCGGCCACCGGCTCCACCTTGATCACCTCGGCACCGAGGTCCGCCAGCACCAGCCCGCAGGTCGGGCCCATGACCATGTGCACAAACTCGATCACCCGGATCCCGGCCAGTGGCAGGCCCAGGTCGGGTTGATTCGACGCGTTCATCGGGCACCTCCGGCGTAATGGAAATTCTTGCCAACGCCGGCGTCGGGGATAAACCCGTAGAGCGGCTCGCCCGGCAAACCGCGCTTGAGCCATTCGCGCGCAGCCACCAGCTTGTCGATGTTTACCCCGGTGCGCAGGCCCATGGACTCCAGCAGGTAAACCAGGTCTTCGGTGACGATATTGCCCGACGCGCCCGGCGCATACGGGCAGCCGCCCAGGCCACCGAGCGACGCATCAAACGTAGTGACCCCCACATCCAGCGCCGCCAGCACATTCGCCAGGCCCTGCCCCCGGGTGTTGTGGAAGTGCGCACTGCCGGCCTTGCTGCCGATTTCAGTGCGCAGGCGGGTGAACACGCGTCGCACCTGAGTCGGGTTCGCATAGCCGACAGTGTCCGCCAGCCCCACTTCATCTACGCCCAGTTCGGCCATGCGCAAGGCCATGGTGATGACATCGTCTTCGGGCACCTCGCCCTGGATCGTGCAGCCGAACACCGTGGACAACCCTGCCTCGATCTCCACCTGGGGAAAGTGCTGGTTACGCAACGCGACCACCGCGCGCACTTCTTCGAACACCTGGAGATGGGTCTTGCGAATATTGCTCAGGGAATGGGGTTCGCTGACGGAAATCGGCAGGGTGACTTTCTGCACCCCGGCGTCGAACGCCGCCTGCGCCCCCTTGAGGTTGGGCACCAGCGCGGTGACGAACACCTCGGGGCGCTGACGCATATGCACCACCAGTTGTGCGGCATCGGCCATTTGCGGCAACAGCTTGGGCGACACGAAGGAACCAATCTCGATTTCCCTCAGGCCGCTGTCGGCCAGCGCGGTCAGCCACTGCAGTTTCAACTCGGTCGGCAGAGTGGTCTTGACGCTTTGCAGGCCGTCGCGGGGGCCGACTTCGCTGATCAGAATGTCGATGGTTTTTTCAGGGGTCATCACCGGGCCTTTTGCGGTCGATTCATAATTGTTCTATCTAGCAGAACACTGTTCTGAAATAAATAATGAGCGCCAAATTTTTAGCTGTCAACGCCTTCGCCTATCCGCGCAACCTAAACGGACTACACAGGCGCTCCACCGGTTGAACAACGGTAGAGACGCAAAATCTTCAGTTGACACCAGGGAAATTAACCTCGACATTTGTTCTGTCAGAAAGCATAGCGTTCTATCTGATAGAACAATAACAAGATCGCCACAAGGTATACCCATGCTGATATTCCTGAGCTACGCCATGATCGTTTGCTTCATGTACCTGATCATGAGCAAGCGCCTGTCGCCCCTGGTGGCGCTGCTGTTGGTACCGATTGTCTTTGGTAGCCTCGCGGGCTTCGCGCCGCAGTTGGGCGGCATGATGTACGACGGCCTGAAGATGCTGGCGCCCACCGGCATCATGCTGACGTTCGCCATCCTGTATTTCTGCATGATGACCGACGCCGGCCTGTTCAACCCGCTGATCAAAGTGATCCTGCGCCTGGTCAAGGGCGACCCGCGCAAGATCGTGGTAGGCACCGCCGTGCTGGGCCTGTGCGTGGGCCTGGATGGCGATGGCGCCACCACGTATATCATCGCCACCGCTGCCTTCCTGCCGCTGTACCGTCTGACCGGCATTCGCCTGCAGGTGATGGCCACCGTACTGCTGATGGCCATCGGCGTGATGAATATCCTGCCCTGGGGCGGGCCGTTTTCCCGCGCCGCCGGTGCAATGCACGTGGACATCACCGAGCTGTTCATCGCCATGGTGCCGATCATGCTGGCCGGCGGCGTTTGGGTGTTGTTTGCGGCGTGGTGGCTGGGCCGCATGGAGTTTCGTCGCCTGGGCGTGGTGAACATCAGTGCCGACGAGGTACTCAAGGGCTACGCCCATGTTCGTCTGAACGACCCGCGCTTCCTGTTCAACGTGGCGCTGACCGTGGCGCTGATCACCTGCATGATGATCAACCTGATGCCATTGCCGATTCTGTTCATGATCGCTTTCGGCCTGGCGTGCCTGGTGAACTTCCCGTCCCTCAAGCAGCAGAAAGAAGTGATCGCGCGGCACGCGGAAAACGTCATGGCGGTGAGCCTGCTGATTTTCGCGGCGGGTATCTTTGTCGGCATCATGAGCGGTACGGGTATGGTCAAGGCGATTTCCGACAACCTTATCGAAATCCTCCCGCAGCAGTCCGGCCCCTACCTGTCGGTGATTACCGCGCTGCTGAGCATGCCGTTCACTTACGTGTTGTCCAACGATGCCTTCTACTTCGGCGTGCTGCCCATCTGGGCACAGACCGCTGCGCATTACGGGATCGACGGGCAGGAAATGGCGATCGCCTCATTGATCGGTCAACCGGTGCACCTGCTCAGCCCGCTGGTGGCGTCTACCTACCTGCTGTGCGGGCTGCTGGACATCGACTACGGCGACAACCAGCGCGTATCGCTGAAATGGACGGTGGGCACGGTCTTGGTGATGCTGGTCGTCGCCATTGCGATCGGCGCGATCACGGTGGTCAACTGAAACTTGCCCGGCCTACTCCGGCTTGAGCAGCGCCTCGTAGTCCGGGCTGATTTCCGCAAGGATCATCAACGCCGCCGCCCCCAACGCTACCGCATCGTGGCCGGCGGTCCCCATTTGAATGCGCGGGTAGCGGCGGTCGGAGCGGCTGCTGATTGAACGGCTCAGCGGCTCCAACCGGGAGATCAGGCGGGCCAACAACGCCTCGGGCAGAAAGCCGCTGATCAGGATGGTCTGCGGGTCGAGCACCGACTCGAGAATGTTGATGGCCTGGCGCAGTGCCGGCGCGGCCTCGTCCAGCCAGCGCTCGATGGACTGGTTGAGCGCCGGGTCCTCGGCGTCCCAGGCATGCAAGTCATGTTCGGTGGGATAGCCCAGGTGTTCCAGCAACGCGGCAATCGAGATGTAACGCTCCAGGCAACCCTGATTGCCGCAATAGCAGGTCTTGCCGCCCGGGATGACCGTCATGTGACCGATCTCACCAGCGTTGTGCCAATGCCCGGAATACAGTCGGTTATCCAGGTACAAGCCCGCGCCCAGCCCACTGCCGATAAACAAATGCACAAAATGGTTCAAGTCGCTGGCGAGGCCATACAGACGCTCGCCCATGGTGGCGGCGGTGGCGTCGTTTTCGATCAGCACCGGTAGGCCGATGGCGTGCTGCAGGTGCTGTGGGATGTTCGGGTCATCCCACCCAGACATTGCCGTAGGACCCACTGCGGTCATGCCTTCGACACTGAACGGGCCGGGCAAGGCAACGCCAACGCCGAGGAAACGCCCTGCCGGGCGTTGCTGCCGAAAGCCGTTCACGGTGTCGAGCATCAGCGGCAGCGCCTGCTCGAACGTCGGATAGCTGACTGTCAGGTTGACCTGGCCCACCGTCTCGCCCAGCAGGTCAAGCAGCACGCCAATGATGCGGTGTTGTTCCACATGGATGCCAATCGAATACCCGCCCTCGGGGTTCAGCGACAAGGGTACCGGCGGCTGGCCGCGCCCGCCCTTTTCGGCAGCGTGGGCCAGCAAGATGCCTTCGTCCTGCAACTCGGTGACGATGTTGGAAATGGTCTGCGCCGTCAGCGACGTCAGCCGCGTGAGGTCTGCGCGGGTCAAGCGGCCGTTCTGACGGATGGCTTCGAGAACTACCCGGCGGTTATGCAAGCGGGCGTGTTCGGCATTGGTGCCGGTGGTGACAGTGCGTTGGATCCGGGGACTTTTCATGGGGCGATCATCCGTGCCTTGGATTAATTAAATCAAGTTGAATTAATACTTGTGCTGTGGTTTTCTAGGCGCCTCGGTCCCGCAGCCAATGCGAACACCGGTTACGTCCCATAACAACAATGACGGGTCGACAGAACCCTCGATGGCACGGAATGCCCCTTGCTGACTGCCCTTCGCTTCTGTCACCCGAACAAGAGGTCGTCCCCATGAGTACGCTGACACCCGTCGATCCGGATTTGCCCAACGGCAAGCGCAAGATCGGTCTTTTCCCCGCCATCACCCTGAACATGAGCCAGATGTGCGGCGTGGGCCCCTTCATCACCATCCCGGCCATGATCGTGATCATGGGCGGTCCCCAGGCCTACCTGGGTTGGATTCTCGGCGCGTTGCTGGCGCTGTGCGACGGCCTGGTCTGGGCCGAACTCGGCGCGTCGTTGCCGGGAGCCGGCGGTACCTATGTGTACCTGCGTGAAGCGTTCGGCAAACGCACCGGCAAGCTGTTGCCTTTCCTGTTCGTGTGGACGGCGATGTTGTTTATTCCGCTGATCATGTCCACCGGCATCATCGGTTTCGTGCAATACCTGACCTGGTTCTGGCCGGACATGAGCCCTACCGCCGGCAACCTGATCGGTCTGGCAGTGATCTGGCTGATCGTCGCCATGCTCTGGCGCAAGATCGAATCCATCGCCAAATTGAGCATCGTGCTGTGGGTGATCATGCTGGTGAGCATCGGCGCGCTGATCGCCGCCGCCCTGTCGAACTTCCACGCCGACCTGGCGTTCACCTTTCCCGAAGGCGCGTTCAACCTGGCCGACAGCGGCTTCTGGTTCGGCATGGCCGGCGGCCTGACCATCGGCATCTATGACTATCTGGGCTACAACACCTCGGCGTACCTGGCCGGTGAAGTCGAACAGCCGGGTCGGGTGATTCCCAAGTCGATCATTCTGTCGATCATCGGCATCCTCGCGATCTACCTGGTGATGCAAGTGGGCGTGCTGGGCGTGGTGGATTGGCACCGCATGCTCGATCCCGACTCCGCCGCCTACAAATCCGTGGCCTCGGTGGTGCTCAGCGAAACCTGGGGCAATACCGCCGCCGGCATCGTCACCGTGCTGATCCTGATCACCGCTGTCGCCTCGGTATTCGCCGGCTTGCTGGGCGGCTCGCGCGTGCCGTTCGAAGCGGCAAAGGACAAGGTGTTCTTCAACGCCTTCAGCCAGACCCACCCCAAGCACGCGTTCCCCACCTGGGGCATCCTGAGCATGGGGCTGCTGACGTCGGTGGGGTTCATGATCGGGCGCCTGACCGACCTGAACACGCTGATCCAACTGCTGACCACTGTGATGATCCTGGTGCAGTCCGTTGCGCAGATCGTGTCGTTGCTGGTGCTGCGCAAAACCAAGCCGCACCTGGCACGGCCTTACAAAATGTGGCTTTACCCCATTCCCGCCGTGATTGCGCTGCTGGGTTGGGTCTATATCTATCTGGCGTCCAACCACAATGCGCCCGGCGCCTACCCGATCCAGTGGTCGCTGGTGTGGGTACTGGCGGGCAGCGTGGCCTATCTGTTCTGGGCACGCATCCAACGGCTGTGGCCTTTCAATAAGTGATCAATGCAATGCACGAACCTTTGGAATCAACGGGCGCTGCGGCGCCCCGGCGAGGCGTGTTGCTGGCCATCGATGTGGGCGGCACCAAGACCCAGGTCGCCTGCTACGACAGCGCCCGCCAGCGCATGAATACGCGGATCCTGGCGACCCACGCCGACGGCCTGTCCGGCGTACCCGCGCTGGAACGTATCCTGTGCGCGGCACGCGATTGCGTGGCCGAGTTCGACAACGCCCAGGTCCTGAGCGTGGCCGCGGTGTTCCCCGGGGTGGTGCGCGGCCCTGCTTTGCTGATGGCGCCCAACACACCGGGCTTTGAGGGCCTGGACCTGCAGGCGCTGATCGCCCAAGCCTTCGGCAACATCGCCGTGAACCTCGACAACGACGTGAAGGCCGGCGCCCTGGCGGAAGTCCGCTGGGGTTCGCTGGCAGGCATCGACAATGGGCTCTACCTGAACCTCGGCACCGGCCTGTCCGCCGCCGCCATTATCAATGGCAAGCTGGTACGCGGGCACAACGGCGCGGCCATGGAGATCGGTTACCTGTTGTCGCCCTTTCTCGATCCGGCGCAGCCCGAGCAATGGGCCACTTACCAGAACGGCCACGCACCGCTGGAAGAGCTGTTCTCGGGCAATGCCCTCGATCAATTGGCCAGCGACCTGCTCGGGCACGGCAACCAGGCGCTGGACCTGTTCGCCAGCGCCGACCCGATCGTGAACCTGGCGCTGCAACGGCGTATCGCCGCCTGCACGGTGCAGGTGGCCAACCTGGCGGTGGCCCTGGATGTCGAGCGCATCGCCATCGGCGGCGGCCTGTACCGTCAGGCGGCGACACTGGCGCCGGTCATCGAGCAGTTGATCCATCGCGTGGTGCCCTTCCCGCCCGACATCGTTGCCGCCCATTTCACCCACGATGCGCCGCTCTGGGGCGCCTTGAGCATGGCCATGGAGGCAGCCGGGCTGAACGCCATTGCCCACCAAGTGCTCGCCGCCGGCGAATCCCTCGACGCTACTGGAGTCAAACATGTCGTTCATGTTGAGTGAGACCCTGTCCATCCCGTCGATCGTGCAACGCATGCTCGATGATGACCAGGCCCTGCGCGCCCTGAGCCAACAATGGGCGCAGGCGCTGCCCGAGCTGGTGATCACCGTGGCGCGGGGCAGTTCGGACCATGCCGCGGCGTATTTCGGCTATGCGCTGATGAGCCAGATCGGCCTGCCCAGCCTGTCGATCCCGCTGTCACTGGTCAGCTTGCAGCAGCCACCGCTGCGCCTGAAAAACACTTGGGTGGCGGCATTTTCCCAGTCCGGCAAAAGCCCCGACCTGATCGACAGCGTCCGCTACCTGCAACAGCGCGGCGCGCAGTCGGTGGCATGGGTCAACACCGACAACTCGCCGCTGGCCGCTGCCAGCGATCATGCCGTGCTGCTGCCCGCAGGCCACGAGCAGAGCGTGGCCGCCACCAAAAGCTACGTGGCAATGTTGACGGCCGGCGCGCAAGTGGTGGCCCATCTGGCCAACGCGCTGGACCTCGACAATGGCCTGAGCGCAGCCCTGCAACAGCTGCCCGGGCAGCTGAGCGACGTCGCCGCTGACGACTGGGCGCCAATGCTCGAAGTGCTGGCGAATGCCGACAAAATGATCGTCATCGGCCGAGGCGCCGCGCTGCCCATCGCCCAGGAGGCCGCCCTCAAGCTCAAGGAAACCGCCGGCATCCAGGCCGAAGCATTTTCCAGCGCCGAAGTGCGCCACGGCCCCATGGAAATCATCGAAGCCGGCTACCCCGTGCTGGTCTTCGCCCCGTCCGGCCCGGAACAACCCGGCACCCTGGCGTTCGCCGACGAAATGCGCGCGCGCGGTGCCCAGGTACTGGTCGTGGCGCCACGCGGTACCCCCTGCGAAGGGCTACTGCCCAGTGTGTCGACCGCGCATCCACTGCTGGAACCGTTCACGATGATCCAGGGCTTTTACCTGAACGCCGCACAACTGGCCGTGGCACGCGGGCGCGATCCTGATCAGCCGAGGTTTTTGAAGAAGGTGACGCAGACGCGGTGAGGTGGAGCAGAGGTTAAAAGCGCTCCCCATCAACGTCTTGTAACTCAAAAATAAACCCAGAGAGGCGTCAGAAAACTAGTCTTTGATACCGCACACCGTCATGACCTCCCCCGGGACAGAACGATACTCAGCCATGCACGACATCACTCGCGAAGAATAAATGACTGTTTTGCAAATCGCAGGCAACAAAAAAGGGCCCACCTTTCGGTGAGCCCTTCCAGACCGCCCAGCAGAGCGGATTTTGTTTGGTAGGCGCGATTGGACTCGAACCAACGACCCCCACCATGTCAAGGTGGTGCTCTAACCAACTGAGCTACGTGCCTGCTGTGAGGCGGCATTCTACGGAATTCCGGAGGGGTGTCAACATCTTTTTTGCAGCTAACCCTATGAATATGCGAATTTTTTATTTGCGACAGGTGCTCTCGTGTTTTTCGGGTGGCTGGCAGGCAATTTTCAACTCAGGTAGGATCGGGCCACTCGTAAAAAATATAAAACAGAGGTTCCAGGATGGCGAACACCCCCTACCCCCAGTCCTATTACGCCGCATCCGCGAATGCGGTGCCGCCACGCCCGGCGTTGCAAGGCGAGGTTGAAACCGATGTGTGCGTCATCGGCGCTGGCTATACCGGCCTCTCCAGCGCGCTGTTCCTGCTGGAAAGCGGTTTTCGCGTGACGGTGCTGGAAGCCGCCAAGGTGGGTTTCGGCGCGTCAGGCCGCAACGGTGGACAGATCGTCAACAGCTACAGCCGTGATATCGACGTCATCGAGCGCAGCGTCGGACCGCAACAGGCGCAGTTGCTGGGGCAGATGGCGTTCGAAGGCGGCAGGATCATCCGCGAGCGTGTGGCCAAATATCAGATCCAGTGCGACCTGAAGGACGGTGGCGTATTCGCAGCGCTCAACAGCAAGCACATGGGCCATCTGGAATCGCAGAAGCGCCTCTGGGAACGCTTTGGTCACACACAACTGGAACTGCTCGACGAACGCCGCATTCGCGAGGTGGTGGCCTGTGACAACTATGTCGGCGGACTGCTCGACATGAGCGGCGGGCATATCCATCCGCTCAACCTGGCACTGGGTGAAGCGGCGGCAGTGGAGTCCCTGGGTGGCACGATCTACGAGCAATCGGCGGCGGTGCGCATCGAGCGCGGCGCCAACCCGGTGGTGCACACCGCCGAGGGCAAGGTCAGGGCCAAGTTCATCATCGTCGCGGGCAATGCCTACCTGGGCAACCTGGTGCCGGAGCTGGCGGCCAAGTCGATGCCTTGCGGCACGCAAGTCATCACTACTGCGCCGTTGGGCGATGAACTGGCCAAGACCCTGCTCCCGCAGGATTATTGCGTGGAAGACTGCAACTACCTGCTCGACTACTACCGCCTCACGGGCGACAAGCGCCTGATCTTCGGTGGCGGTGTGGTGTATGGCGCGCGCGATCCGGCAAATATCGAAGCGATCATCCGACCGAAGATGCTCAAGGCGTTCCCGCAACTCAAGGACGTGAAGATCGACTACGCGTGGACCGGTAATTTCCTGCTGACCCTGTCGCGCTTGCCGCAGGTCGGCCGCCTGGGCGACAACATCTATTACTCACAGGGGTGCAGCGGCCATGGCGTGACGTACACACACCTGGCAGGCAAGGTATTGTCGGAGGCTCTCAAAGGCCAGGCAGAGCGTTTTGATGCGTTTGCCGACCTGCCGCACTACCCGTTCCCGGGCGGGCAACTGTTGCGCACGCCGTTTGCGGCGCTGGGGGCCTGGTACTACGGACTGCGCGATAAACTGGGCTTCTGACCCCAACATACCCTGGGACGGGGTTGCGTGGTTTGCCCGCGATGCAGAAACCTTGGTGTGTTAGTCACACTGCGGTGATGCCATCGCAGGCAAGCCAGCTCCCACAGAGGTTGCCAGTGGCTAAAGAAACTCGATTAGCAGGGCCATCGCATCGAGCACGTTCTCACCAACGATAGAGAACCAATGTGGGAGCTGGCTTGTCGGGTCGCCGCATCGCTGCGAAGACGGCGGCACAGCCGACACAGATACCGCCTGACCCACTGCCTTCGCAGCCAAATCCCGGAAACAAAAAACCCCGGTCTTTCGACCAGGGTCTTTGCTATCGGATCAAAGCTGCCTGTGGCTTGCTTTGTGCTTCAAGGCGTTCAGTGGTCCTTGAAGCAGATATGGCGCAGCGGACGGGACTCGAACCCGCGACCCCCGGCGTGACAGGCCGGTATTCTAACCGACTGAACTACCGCTGCGTATCGCTTGACTGACTGAGCAGATAACCCTCAATCATCTTTTAAACATCTGATTGACCAGCCTTGGCTGTTCAATCTCAGATCCGACGCATCGAACCTGGAAAATATGGCGCAGCGGACGGGACTCGAACCCGCGACCCCCGGCGTGACAGGCCGGTATTCTAACCGACTGAACTACCGCTGCGCGTCGGTGCAACCTATTAGCGTTGCGTCTTGCCCTAGGGCAAAACTCTCACGAAGTGGTGGGTGATGACGGGATCGAACCGCCGACCCTCTGCTTGTAAGGCAGATGCTCTCCCGGCTGAGCTAATCACCCTTTGCTTCGTTGAGGCCGCGAAATTTACGCAGGTACCGAACCTAAGTCAATAGCCTGCTTGAAGTTTTTCTGAAAAAGACAAAATAACTTCAACACGGCCACCTGCCCTACTCGCTGTAAATCATCTTCTTGCTCATGCCGCCGTCCACGACAAACTCCTGCCCGGTGACAAACCCGGCCTGACGCGACAGCAACCACGCGACCATCGCCGCCACATCCTCCACCGTCCCGACCCTGCCCGCCGGGTGCTGGGCATGATCGGCGTCGCTCAGCGGCTCGGCACGGCGTGCCGCGGGGTCACGGGCATCGATCCAGCCAGGGCTCACGGCATTGACCCGCACCTCCGGCCCCAGGCTGATGGCCAGTGCATGGGTCAAGGCCAGCAAACCGCCCTTGCTCGCCGCATAGGCTTCGGTGTCCGCCTCCGATTGACGGGCCCGGGTCGACGCCAGGTTGACGATCGCTCCGCCATGGGCGCGCAGGTAGGGCGCACAGTGCTTGGCCAGCAGCATCGGCCCGCTGAGGTTCACCGCAAGCACTCGGTTCCAGTACGCCAGGTCGAGGCTTTCCAGCGTGATGTTGTGCGGGTCGGCCACTGCCGCGTTGCACACCAACGCATCCAACCGTCCAAACTGCCCCAGCACTTCAGCCACACCCTGGGCCACTTGCTTCTCGTCAGCGACGTCCATGGTGATGAACCACGCGTTGTCGCCCAATACCTTGGACACCCGGGTGCCGCGCTCGCGGTCCAGATCGGTCAACACCACCTGCCAGCCTTCGCTGATCAGCCACGCCGCAATCCCGAGGCCAATGCCCCGCGCCGCGCCTGTGACCAGCGCAACGCGCCCGTTACTGGCTGTCGCGGCTTCCATGGACCACTCGATCACAAGGCCGCCAGCCCGCGCGCCAGGTCTGCCTGCAAGTCGATCACGTCTTCCAGGCCCACCGCGATGCGAATCAGGCTGTCACGGATGCCCGCCGCCTCACGCTCCTGCGGCGCCAGACGCCCATGGGAGGTGGTGCTCGGGTGAGTAATGGTGGTCTTGCTGTCGCCCAGGTTGGCAGTGATGGAGATGAGGCGCGTGGCATCGATAAAGCGCCAGGCGCCCTCTTTGCCACCCTTCACTTCAAAGCTCACCACGGCGCCGAAACCGCGTTGCTGGCGCTGGGCCAACTCGTGTTGCGGATGGCTCTTGAGGCCGGCGTAGTGGACCTTTTCGATGCCGTCCTGCTGTTCCAGCCACTCGGCCAGTGCCTGGGCGTTGGCGCAATGCGCGCGCATGCGCAGGTTAAGGGTTTCCAGGCCCTTGAGGAAAATCCAGGCGTTGAACGGGCTCAGGGTCGGGCCCGCGGTGCGCAAGAAGCCCACCACTTCCTTCATCTGATCGCTGCGACCGGCAACCACACCGCCCATGCAACGGCCCTGGCCATCAATGAACTTGGTGGCCGAATGCACCACGATGTCCGCACCCAGTTTCAGCGGTTGCTGCAATGCAGGCGTGCAGAAGCAGTTGTCCACCACCAGCATCGCGCCCTTGGCGTGGGCCACTTCGGACAATGCGGCGATGTCCACCAGCTCGGCCAGCGGGTTCGACGGCGACTCGACGAACAGCAACCTGGTATTGGCCTTGATCGCCGCATCCCAACCGGAAAGATCCGCCAGGGGCACGTAGTCCACTTCGATGCCGAAGCGCTTGAAATACTTCTCGAACAGACTGATGGTCGAGCCGAACACGCTGCGCGAGACCAGCACATGATCACCGGCGCTGCACAGGCTCATCACCACCGCGAGGATTGCCGCCATGCCAGTGGCCGTGGCCACGGCCTGCTCGGCGCCTTCCAAAGCCGCAATGCGCTCTTCGAACGCACGCACAGTTGGGTTGGTATAACGCGAATAAACGTTGCCCGGCACCTCACCGGCAAAGCGCGCGGCGGCGTCGGCAGCGGTGCGGAACACATAGCTGGAGGTGAAGAACATCGGATCGCCGTGCTCACCTTCCGGTGTACGGTGCTGACCAGCACGCACAGCCAGGGTATCGAAAGCTACGCCATCGAGGTCGCTGTCCAACCGACCGGCATCCCATTCCTGACTCATGCTGCCACTCCTTACTCAATGCTTTATTTAGATACAAAACCGGCCCCTCAGGGCCGGTTGTCACTCAGTTGTTGTACAGATCGATGATCGCGCTGACCGCCTGGGTCTTGATCTTCGAGGAGTCGTTACGCGCCTGCTCGATCTTGTTCAGGTAGGCCTCATCGACATCACCGGTCACGTACTTGCCGTCGAATACGGCGCAATCGAACTGGTCGATCTTGATCTTGCCGCCGCCGACCGCTTCGATCAGGTCCGGCAGGTCCTGGTAGATCAGCCAGTCAGCACCGATCAGGTCGGCAACGTCCTGGGTCGAGCGGTTGTGAGCGATCAGCTCGTGGGCGCTTGGCATGTCGATGCCGTAGACGTTCGGGTAACGCACGGCAGGTGCCGCCGAACAGAAGTACACATTCTTCGCACCGGCTTCGCGCGCCATCTGGATGATCTGCTTGCAGGTGGTACCGCGCACGATGGAGTCGTCCACCAGCATCACGTTCTTGCCGCGAAATTCCAGCTCGATGGCGTTGAGCTTCTGGCGTACCGACTTCTTGCGCGCCGCCTGGCCCGGCATGATGAAGGTGCGGCCGATGTAGCGGTTCTTCACGAAACCTTCGCGGAACTTGACGCCCAGATGGTTGGCCAGCTCCAGCGCTGCGGTACGGCTGGTGTCCGGGATCGGGATCACCACGTCGATGCCATGTTCCGGACGCTCGCGCAGGATCTTCTCGGCCAGCTTCTCGCCCATGCGCAGACGCGCCTTGTACACCGAAACGCCGTCGATGATCGAGTCCGGACGCGCCAGGTAGACGTGTTCGAAGATGCACGGAGTGAGTTTCGGCGCCACGGCGCACTGACGGGTGTGCAGCTTGCCGTCTTCGGTGATGTACACCGCTTCGCCCGGCGCGAGGTCGCGGATCAGGGTGAAGCCCAGCACGTCCAGGGACACGCTTTCGGACGCAATCATGTACTCGACGCCTTCGTCGGTGTGACGCTGGCCGAACACGATCGGGCGAATGCCATGGGGGTCACGGAAGCCGACGATGCCATAACCGGTGATCATCGCCACCACGGCATAACCGCCGACACAGCGGTTGTGTACGTCGGTGACGGCGGCGAACACGTCTTCTTCGGTCGGTTGCAGCTTGCCGCGCTGGGCCAGCTCGTGAGCGAACACGTTGAGCAGCACTTCCGAGTCGGAGCTGGTGTTGACGTGGCGCAGGTCAGATTCGTAGATCTCCTTGGCCAGTTGCTCAACGTTGGTCAGGTTACCGTTGTGCGCCAGGGTGATGCCGTAAGGCGAGTTGACGTAAAACGGCTGGGCCTCAGCCGAAGTCGAGCTGCCGGCTGTCGGGTAACGCACGTGGCCAATGCCCATGTGCCCGACCAGACGCTGCATGTGACGCTGATGGAACACGTCACGCACCAGGCCATTGTCCTTGCGCAGGAATAACCGGCCGTCGTGGCTGGTCACAATACCGGCAGCATCCTGGCCGCGGTGCTGGAGCACGGTTAGCGCGTCATACAGCGCCTGATTGACGTTCGACTTACCGACGATACCGACGATGCCACACATGCGACGCAACCCCTACTTAATGAAACTTGACTGAACACGACTTACTGAGGCGTTTTGGCCGGCAAGAGGTGTTCCTTGAACGGAATGTCAGCGGGTACGCTGATTCCACTGGCCAGCCACTGACTGCTCCACCCCAATATGAGGTTCTTGGACCAATCTGCAACCAATAGAAATTTTGGCACGAGTACCGACTCCTGCCACCACGAATCCTGCTGTACCGGCCCAAGGCTCAACAGCCCGACCGCCACGACCACCAGCAACGCGCCACGCGCGGCGCCAAAGGCCATGCCGAGGAATCGATCGGTCCCGGACAGACCGGTGACGCGTATCAACTCGCCAATAAGATAATTGACCATTGCTCCCACCAGCAGCGTGGCGATGAACATGATGGCGCAGCCCGCGATGACGCGAGCCGAAGGTGTCTCGATGTATCCGGCCAGGTAAACCGACAATGAACCCCCGAACATCCAGGCTACGACGCCTGCAATGACCCAGGTCACCAACGACAGTGCTTCTTTTACAAAGCCGCGGCTCAGACTGATCAAAGCGGAGATGGCGACGATCGCTACGATCGCCCAATCAACCCAGGTAAATGGCACGTTTGAGCCTACGGACGGATAAGGCGGCGCATTTTAGCAGAGCGTCGAGCTGTCGGTAAGCGGTGATTGCGGCTGCTTTGCAAATCAATAGGTTGTGGCGAGCACACCCAATCTCAACCCCACACAAAAACCAATGTGGGAGCTGGCTTGCCTGCGATGGGGGCGGCACATTCAACATCACTGTTGACTGACCCACCGTCATCGCAGGCAAGCCAGCTCCCACCTTTGGCTTGCATTCCAACCCGAGATTGGCGGTATTAACCGCGCTCAGGCTGGAACCGGGTAACGAACCCCTTCAGGTTCTGCTGGCGATCCAGCAGGTCCCGCAGGCGATCCGCCTCGGCGCGCTCGATCAGCGGCCCGATAAACACCCGGTTCTTGCCATCCGCCGTGCGGATATAGGCGTTATAGCCCTGGGCACGCAATTTCTTCTGCAAGGCATCGGCGCTTTCGCGGTTGCCGAGGCTCGCGACCTGGATCGACCAACTGATCGGCAAGCCGTTCGGGTCGATACGGCTCTGGCCCACGTCCGGCTTGCCCGGCGCGGCTGGCTGTGGCACAACCGGCTTCGGCACAGGCGCAGGCGCTGCCGGCTTGGCCGCAGCGACCGGCGCAGTCGGAGCAGGCGCCGGCTTGACCACCGGCACGCTGGGCTGCACAGGCACCGAAGGGGCCTGCTGGGCCGCCACTTCATCGTCGCTCGGCACAGGCTCTTCCTCAGGCAACGCCTGCGGCTCGGGCACCACCACCGGCTGGACCTGCACTTGCGGCATCACAGGCGCCTGGGGTGCAGCCGGCGCTTCGACCACGACCTGGCGCTCTTCGTCCTGGCGGGAAAACAGCATGGGCAGGAAAATCACCGCCAGCGCCACCAGCACCAGGGCGCCGACCATGCGCTGCTTGTATGCGCTATCCAGTAATGCCATGTGCAGCTTCCTCCGTGGAGCGCCGGGCCAACCACTCGAGCGCCTCGGCAACACAATAAAATGACCCGAACAACAGAATCTCGTCATCAGCGGTCGCTAGCGTACATTGCGCCTCAAGGGCCGCAGTGACACTGGCATACGACGCCACCGGCGCGCCAAGGTTCTGCAACGCCACCATCAGCTCGGCAGCCGGCCGGCTGCGTGGCGAATCCAGCGGCGCCACGGCCCAGGCCTGAACGCTGCCCAGCAACGGCGCGACCACACCTTCAAGATCCTTGTCGGCCAACAAACCGAAGACCGCCAGACGACGACCGACCGGCGGCGTACGCGACAAGCGCTGTGCCAGGTACTCGGCAGCGTGGGGGTTATGGCCTACATCCAGCAACAGGTTCAGTCGCTTGCCTTGCCAGTCGAACGTGCGACGATCCAGACGCCCTACGACGCGGGTCGCCAACAACGTCGCGGCAATCTGCTCGGCGTTCCATGGCAGGTCCAGCAGCAAATAGGCCTGCAAGGCCAGCGCGGCGTTTTCCATCGGCAGGTTCAACAGCGGCAGATCGCGCAGCGTCACGGCCTGGCCACGGGCGTCTCGCCCATGCCATTGCCAGTGCTGCGCACCGATCTCGAGACCGAATTCGCGGCCACGCAGGAAAAACGGGCAGTCCAGCTCGCGCACCTTGTCCAGCAGGGTGTGCGGCGGCTCCAGATCACCACAGAGTGCCGGCTTGCCCTGACGGAAGATCCCGGCCTTTTCATAGGCCACGGACTCCCGGGTATTACCCAGGTAGTCGGCATGGTCGATGCCGATACTGGTGACCAGCGCCAGGTCGGCGTCCACCACGTTGACCGTGTCCAGGCGCCCACCCAGGCCGACTTCCAGCACCACCGCATCCAGCTGTGCACGCTCGAACAGCCAGAACGCCGCCAGGGTGCCCATCTCGAAGTAGGTCAGGGAAATATCGCCACGCCCGGCATCCAGCGCAGCAAAAGCTTCGCAGAGCTGCTCATCGGTGGCTTCGACACCATTGAGCTGCACCCGCTCGTTGTAACGCAGCAGGTGCGGGGAATTGTAGACGCCGACTTTCAGCCCTTGGGCCTGCAGCAGCGCCGCGACAAAGGCACAGGTCGAGCCTTTGCCGTTGGTACCGGTCACCGTGATCACGCGCGGTGCCGGGCGGCCCAACCCGAGGCGGGCCGCTACCTGTTGCGAGCGCTCCAGGCCCATGTCGATGGCGGACGGATGCAACTGCTCAAGGTAGGCGAGCCATTCGCCCAGGGTACGCTGGGTCATAGGTTTGCAGGCACCGGCGGCACAACGATCGGCTCGACTTTGGGCGCGACATACACAGGTGTCGGCAGGCCCATCATTTGCGCCAGCAGGTTGCCCAGACGCGGACGCAGTTCGCCGCGCGGGATGATCAGGTCGATGGCGCCGTGCTCCAGCAGGAACTCGCTGCGCTGGAAGCCTTCCGGCAGTTTTTCGCGCACGGTCTGCTCGATCACGCGCGGGCCGGCAAAGCCGATCAGCGCTTTTGGCTCGCCGACGATCACGTCACCCAGCATCGCCAGGCTCGCGGAAACACCGCCGTAGACCGGGTCGGTCAGTACGGAGATGAACGGGATGCCTTCTTCACGCAGCCGCGCCAGTACCGCAGAGGTCTTGGCCATTTGCATCAGGGAAATCAGGGCTTCCTGCATGCGCGCACCACCGGAGGCGGCGAAGCACACCATCGGGCAGCGGTTTTCCAAGGCGTAGTTGGCGGCGCGCACGAAGCGCTCACCGACGATGGCGCCCATGGAACCGCCCATGAAAGAGAACTCGAACGCCGAAACAACGACAGGCATGCCCAGCAGCTTGCCGCTGACGGAGACCAGCGCGTCTTTCTCGCCGGTCTGCTTCTGGGCTGCGGTCAGGCGGTCCTTGTACTTCTTGCCGTCGCGGAACTTGAGGCGGTCGACCGGTTCCAGGTCAGCGCCCAGCTCGGCACGACCTTCGGCGTCCAGGAAAATATCGATGCGGGCGCGGGCGCCGATACGCATGTGGTGGTTGCACTTGGGGCAAACGTCCAGGGTCTTTTCCAGCTCCGGACGGTACAGCACCGCGTCGCAGGAGGGGCACTTGTGCCACAGACCTTCAGGAACCGAGCTTTTCTTCACCTCGGAACGCATGATCGAAGGGATCAGTTTGTCTACTAACCAGTTGCTCATGCTTTCTTTCTCCAGTACCGGTGGCTTGAACACAGCCCCGCGTATGCCCTTGAGCTCAATTCATATGTGGCGATGACACATGCTGGACGGGGTCAGACGTTCGACCGGCCATTTCCCGCATGAGTCCTCAGCCTTCCAGACAACCTGCCAGCGCAGGGTTGCCACTTCATGTCCGGACCGCCCGCAGGCGGCACCGGTCTGTTTTACACAGTGGTAGTTATGGACGGCGGCAGACTGCGCGCCGTCACATCCTGTCACTGCTGTTGCGCACGGCCTGCATGAACGCGCGAATCCTGTGGTGATCCTTGATGCCCTTGCCCTGCTCCACGCCACCGCTGACGTCCACGGCGTAAGGTCGCACCTGTTCGATCGCCGCCCCGACATTCTCGGGGTTGAGCCCGCCAGCCAGGATGATCGGCTTGCTCAGGCTGGCCGGTATCAGCGACCAGTCGAACGCTTCGCCGGTGCCGCCGGGCACGCCTTCGACGTAAGTGTCCAGTAGAATCCCGCGCGCCCCGCTGTAGGCAGCGCATGCGGCAGCGATATCATCCCCGGCCTTGACCCGCAGCGCCTTGATATAAGGCCGTTGATAGCTTTCGCATTCGCCTGGGGTTTCATCGCCATGGAACTGCAGCATGTCCAGCGGTACGGCATCCAGGGTTTCGTTGAGTTCGCAGCGGCTGGCGTTGACGAACAAGCCCACGGTGGTCACGAACGGCGGCAGCGCGGCGATGATCGCCCGTGCCTGCAACACGTTCACCGCCCGCGGGCTCCTGGCATAAAACACGAAACCGATGGCGTCCGCCCCCGCTTCCACAGCCGCCAGCGCGTCTTCCGTGCGGGTAATCCCGCAAATCTTGCTGCGAACGGCTGACATGTCGTGAAAACCTCAGGGTTGAACCGAGAAAGTCCCGGATGGTAACAAAAGCTTTTCCGGGCGTCAGCCGCCAAGTTCGCTGAAACCGGTGAGGAAGTGCGGACCGAGGAAGCGATCCGGCAATTCGAATTCGTCGCGGTATTCCACCCCCACCAGGTACAGGCCAAAAGGATGCGCGGTCACGCCACCCGTGCGGCGGATGCGACTTTCCAGCACCTCTTTGGCCCACTCCACCGGGCGCTCGCCGGCGCCGATGGTCATCAGCACTCCGGCAATGTTGCGCACCATATGATGCAGGAACGCGCCGGCACGGATATCCAGCACGATCATCTTGCCGTGGCGCGTCACCCGCAGGTGATGGACTTCCTTGATCGGTGACTTGGCCTGGCACTGGCCCGCCCGGAACGCGCTGAAATCATGGGTGCCCACCAGGTGCTGCGCCGCCTCGGCCATACGCTCGACGTCCAGCGGACGGTGGTTCCAGGTGATTTCTTCGTTGAGGTGTGCCGGGCGGATCTGATCGTTGTAGATCACATAACGATAGCGCCGGGCGATGGCCTTGAAGCGCGCATGAAAGTGCGCCGGCATGACCTTGGCCCAACTGACGCTGATGTCGTGGGGCAAATTGATATTGGCGCCCATTACCCACGCTTTCAGGGAGCGCTCGGCCTGGGTGTCGAAGTGCACCACCTGCCCGCAAGCATGTACGCCGGCATCGGTACGCCCGGCACACATCAGCGAGACCGGCGAATCGGCGACTTTCGACAAGGCATTCTCGAGGGTTTCCTGCACCGTCGGCACGCCCGACGCCTGGCGCTGCCAGCCGCGATAGCGCGAGCCTTTGTATTCCACGCCCAGGGCGATCCTGTAAAAGCCTGCGGCCGCTATTTCGGCGGCCGCGTTATCTATATTTGCCAAGAGCTGAGAGCCTGATGAGTTGCGCAAAGGCAGCCATTATAAAGGCCGAAGTAGCGTGATGGGCGCTTTTGTTAACGCCGGGTTCCAAGGCAGATGTGGGAGCGGACTTGCCCGCGAATACGGTGATTCAGTCAACATTGACGGTGACTGACACTCCGCATTCGCGGGCAAGCCCGCTCCCACATTGGGAATACCGCCCTGGGCACCCCGCCTGCGCCTTTGAAGCCATCAAAGACAGTTGTTCCCACATTGGATTGCTGTCGCCCGTCAGATACGGCCGAGCATTTCCTTGGCTTCGCCGCGCTGAGTCTCGTCACCTTCGGTCAGCACCTCGGTGAGGATATCCCGCGCTCCGTCCGCATCGCCCATGTCGATGTAGGCCTGGGCCAGGTCGAGCTTGGTGGCAACTTCGTCGGTACCGGAGAGGAAGTCGAATTCCGGTTCATCATCGCCCAACGCCGCATCTTCCGCAGTGAAGGAGGGCTCGATGGACGGATGCTCCAGGCTCTGGGACAAACGATCCAGCTCGGCGTTGACGTCGTCCAGCTCCGAAGTGAAGGCATCCGGCTCGGCAGACGGGGTCTGCGGCTCGTCGGCCAGGGACAGGTCAAAATCTTCCGGCAGGTCGAAATCGTCCAATGCGGCCGGAGTGAGGGTCGGCGGCTCGACCGCCGGCGAGTCCTTCATCGCATCCTCAAGACCCGAGAGGAAGTCGTCGTCCGATTGCGCCGTGCCAGGCGCGTCCAGTTGCAGGTCCAGGTCGAAATCCGACAAGTCATCGGGGCTGGCCTTGGCCTCGGTCTGCTGTTGCAGGACCGACTCGAAGCTCAAGTCGTCCGGGCTGACCACGGCCGGCGAAGCGGCTTCCAGGTCGTCAAGGCTCAAGTCGAAATCGGTGTCAAAAGCATCGGCCTCGGGCTGGGCAGCCGGCGCCTCGGGCTTGTCTTCGAGCAAATCCTTGACGTACTGGGCATCCAGCGCCGCAGCGGCGACCACGGCACTGACGCCCGCCGCCAGCACCGCCATGGCCGGGAAGCGACTCTTGAGCTGTTCGACCTGGGCATGGTTTTCACCATTGGCCACCAGTTGACGCTCCTGGCCGACAAAACCGTCCTTGTTGTCCTGCAGGCCGTAGACCTCCATCAACTTCAAGCGCAGGTCGCTGCGTTTGGGTTCGTGCTTGATCGCTTGTTCCAACACATCGGCGGCCTGGTTCAGGTGACCACGGTCGATATGGGATTGAGCCTGCGCCAGCGCGTCGCTGGAGTTCTGCGGATTGACGGCCACGGCCAGTGGCGCGAGTACGGAAGCCACGGTCGGTACCACCACCGGCTCCACCACAGGCGCAGGCGCCGGAGCGGGTGCCAGCTTGACGCTCGGCGGCGGCACTTCCAGGCCTTCGAAGCTGTCTGGCGGCAGGTCATGATCGATGTTCGAGGCAAAGACCGGCTCTTCCGCCAGCGCACGCGCCATGCGCAGGTGTTTTTCCTCTTCACGGCGGGCGTTGCGATGGCGCAACAACAGCAGCAGGAGCAGCAATGCCAGCAACCCTGCGGCGCCACCGACGACACCCAGCACCACCGGATTGGTCAGCAGTTCGTTGAACTTGCCTTCGTCGCTGGCTGCAGGCGTGGCGTCCGCTTTGGTCGGCTCAGGCGCGGGGGCTGCCGGCGCAGGCGCCGCTTGCGGCGTTGCCGGGGCGGCAGGTGCAGCGTCAGGCGCGTTGGCCAGTTGCGCCGGGATCACCGCCGTCGGCGCTGTCGACTGGGCAGCCGGGTCAGCCTTTTCAGCCTGCAAGCGGGCCAGTTGGTCGTTTTTCAGCTGGATCAGCTTCTGCAACTTGTCCAACTGGCTTTGCAGGTCGGCTGCACGGCTTTTCAGTTCGGCATTGTCACGACGCGCGGTGTCCAGCTCTTCCTGGGTCATCGCCAGCTTGTCGCTCAAGGCACGGCTGTCAGCGGCCTTGCCTTTCACACCTTTCTTGGCCGACTCGGCCGATACCAGACTCAGGTTGTCCTGGGTATTGGTACTCGAAGGCGCGTTGCCGGCCTGGGTGCGCTTGGTGGCGTCCAGTTGTTGCTTGCCCGCCGCCGGGTTGGTCGCCGTGCGGCGGCCCTGACGCCAGGCATTGTTCTGCGCGGAAACTTCGGCAATCGCCTTGGATTGCGGCAATGCGGTGCTTTGAACGGTGTCCGGCAGGCGCAGGACCTGGCCGGTTTTCAGACGGTTGATATTACCGTCGATAAAAGCGTCCGGGTTCAGCGCCTGAATGGCCAGCATGGTTTGCTGCACCGAGGCGCCATGGCGGTTCTTCTCGGCGATCTCCCACAACGTATCGCGAGAGGTGGTGGTGTGCTGGGCCGGTTTGCTCACCGCGGGTGCCGGGCTGGCCGGGGCACTCTGGCGCGGCGTTGGAGCAGGTGCGGCAGCAGTCGGCGCAGGCTGGTCGAACTTGGCCGGGTCGAGCAACACGCTGTAGTCACGCATCAACCGGCCATTGGGCCACTGCACTTGCAACAGGAAACGGATGTAGGAATCGGGCAGCGGTTTGCTGGAGGTGACACGCACCACGCTGCGGCCGTTGGGGTTGATCACCGGGGTGAAGGTCAGCTCATCGAGAAACTTCTGACGGTCGACGCCTGCGTCAACAAAGGCCTGGGACGATGCCAGGCTCGGGGTGATCTCGGAAGCGGTGAGGCCACCGACATCGAGCAATTCGATTTCCACCGACAGCGGCTGGTTCAACTTCGACTTGAGGGTCATTTCCCCCAGCTGCAGCGCTTGCGCCATACCGGAGGACAGCGCCGAGGCGGCCGCTATTGCTAACACCAGTTTGCGAACTTGAACCATAGCCTCATCCTTTGTTTGAACACTCCCCGACCTGCGAGAAGGTTGGTAACCGCTGCCATTAAGGCATGGCGAGCCGATAGGTCACCGACGCGCAACTGTTCCTGCCTGGGGCCAAGCATAGCGCCTGGTTAGAATCAATCTACAAATTGCCGCCAAGTATCTTTTACACAAGGCGTTTTATCAACAACTGCGCCAGCTGTACGGCGTTTAGTGCCGAACCTTTGCGTACGTTATCTGACGTCAGCCACAGATTTAGTTCCGCCGGGTCATCCACCCCGGCGCGAACCCGACCGACATACACCACATCCTGGCCGACCGCATCGCCAACCGCTGTAGGGAAATCCCCGTCTTCAACCAACTCGATGCCCGGCGCCGAATCCAGCACGCGGTTGACCGCCGCCAGATCGACCGCCCCGCCCAGTTGCAGCGACACTGTCAGGCTATCGCCAAAAAACACCGGGGCTTGAACGCAGGCAGCGGAAATCTTCAGCGACGGCATGCCCAGCACGGCACGCAGCTCGTGCACCAGGCGCTTCTCCAGTGCCGTGTGCCCCTCGGCGTCCGGCGTGCCGACCTGTGCCAGCAGGTTAAAAGCCACTTGCCGATCAAAGAACTGCGGCTCCAGCGGGCGCATGTTCAGCAGCTCGGCAGTTTGTCGGGCCAGCTCGCTGACGGCTTCGCGCCCCTGTGCCGACATCGCCAGGCTGGCCGTGACATTGACACGCTGGATATCCAGCACGCCACGCAACGGCGCCAGCACCACCGCAAGGTTCGTGACCGATGGACTCGGGCTGCCGAGCTGGAATGGCGGCTTGAGGCCATCCAGCACCTGGGCATTGGCTTCCGGCACCACCGGCTCTGCCGGCAACGCACCGGACAGGTCGATCACCGCGCAGCCCGCTGCCGTGGCGCGCGGGGCGAAACTCAGGGTCGCCGCAGGGCCCGCCGCGAAGAACGCCAGCTTGACCTGATTGAAGTCAAACTCGTCGACCTCCTTGACCCGCACGTTCTTGCCGCGAAACGGCACCGAAGCGCCTGCCGAGTTACTGCCCGCCAGCAAGTGCAGCGCGCCCACCGGGAAGTCCAGCTCTTCGAGAATTTGCACCAGGGTTTCGCCAACGGTGCCGGTCGCGCCGATCACGGCGATATCAAAGGTCTGGGTCATGGAGGCTGCCTCGGGCATTGCGGGGGGAGCGGCACTTTACCGGGTGGTGGGGTAATTGGGCCAGTTTTTGTGGTGAAGCTGATGGCCTCATCGCAGGCAAGCCAGCTCCCACATTTTGATTTGTGAATACATTCAAGTGTGGGAGCTGGCTTGCCTGCGATGGCGCCCGAAAGCACAACAAAAAACCCGCGCCTGTCACCAGAGCGCGGGTTTCCTGTATTGCCTCAAGCGATCAACGCTCCAGCAGGATCCGCAGCATGCGGCGCAGCGGTTCGGCGGCGCCCCACAGCAATTGGTCGCCGACGGTGAATGCGCCCAGGTACTGGGTGCCCATGTTCAGCTTGCGCAGACGCCCCACCGGGATGTTCAGCGTGCCGGTGACCTTGGTCGGGCTCAGCTCCTGCATGCTGATGTCACGGTTGTTCGGCACCAGCTTGACCCAAGGGTTGTGCTGGCTGATCAGCGATTCGATATCGGCGATCGGCACGTCCTTGTTCAGCTTGATGGTCAGCGCCTGGCTGTGGCAACGCATGGCACCGATGCGCACGCAGATACCGTCCACCGGGATCGGGCTCTTGAAGCGGCCCAGGATCTTGTTGGTTTCGGCCTGGGCCTTCCACTCTTCGCGGCTCTGGCCGTTCGGCAGCTCTTTGTCGATCCACGGGATCAGGCTGCCGGCCAGTGGCACGCCGAAGTTCTCGGTCGGGTACGCATCGCTGCGCATGGCTTCGGCCACACGACGGTCGATATCCAGAATCGCACTGGCCGGGTCAGCCAGTTGATCGGCCACGGCAGCGTGGGTCGCGCCCATCTGCTTGATCAGTTCACGCATGTTCTGCGCGCCGGCACCGGAGGCCGCCTGATAGGTCATGGCGCTCATCCACTCGACCAGGCCGGCTTCGAACAGACCGCCCAGGCCCATCAGCATCAGGCTGACGGTGCAGTTGCCGCCGATGTAGTTCTTGGTGCCCGCATCCAACTGCTGATCGATGACCTTGCGGTTCACCGGATCCAGGATGATCACGGCATCGTCCTGCATGCGCAGGCTGGACGCGGCATCGATCCAGTAGCCCTGCCAGCCGGCTTCGCGCAGCTTGGGGAAGACTTCGCTGGTGTAGTCGCCACCCTGGCAGGTCAGAATCACGTCGAGGGTCTTGAGCTCTTCAATGCTGTAGGCGTCCTTGAGCGGAGCAATGTCCTTGCCCACGGACGGCCCTTGGCCACCTACGTTCGAAGTGGTGAAAAACACCGGCTCAATAAGATCGAAATCCTGCTCTTCCAGCATCCGCTGCATGAGCACGGAACCGACCATACCGCGCCAACCGATCAGACCTACACGTTTCATCGCAACTACACCTTGTTAAAAAGTGGGCCGCCTGCAGCAACTTCTGCAAGGGGGCCCGAGAGATTACAGATTCCGCAGCGCCGCGACTACTGCGTCGCCCATTTCTTGCGTGCCGATTTTGGTGCAACCCTGCGACCAGATGTCGCCGGTCCGCAGGCCCTGGTCCAGGACCAGGCTCACGGCTTTCTCGATGGCATCCGCCGCGTCCGCCAGGTTGAAGCTGTAACGCAGCATCATCGAGACCGACAAAATCGTCGCCAACGGGTTGGCAATGCCCTGGCCCGCGATGTCCGGCGCCGAGCCGTGGCAAGGCTCGTACATGCCTTTGTTGTTGGTGTCCAGGGACGCCGACGGCAGCATGCCGATGGAACCGGTGAGCATCGAGGCCTGGTCGGACAGGATGTCGCCGAACAGGTTGTCGGTGACGATCACGTCGAACTGCTTGGGCGCGCGCACCAGTTGCATGGCGGCGTTGTCGACGTACATGTGGCTCAGTTCGACGTCCGGGTAGTCCTTGGCCACGTCTTCGACGATTTCACGCCACAGCTGGCTGGAAGCCAGTACGTTGGCCTTGTCCACCGAGCAGACCTTCTTGCCACGCACGCGGGCCATGTCGAAGCCGACGCGGGCGATACGGCGGATTTCGCTTTCGCTGTACGGCAGGGTGTCGTAAGCCTGGCGCTCGCCATTTTCCAGCTCACGCACGCCGCGTGGTGCGCCGAAATAGATACCGCCGGTCAGTTCACGCACGATCAGGATGTCGAGGCCCGACACCACCTCCGGCTTGAGGCTCGAGGCATCGGCCAACTGCGGGTAAAGGATGGCCGGACGCAGGTTGCCGAACAGACCCAGTTGTGCACGGATTTTCAGCAGGCCGCGCTCCGGGCGAATGTCGCGCTCGATCTTGTCCCATTTCGGGCCGCCCACGGCACCCAGCAACACCGCGTCAGCGGCGCGGGCGCGCTCCAGGGTTTCATCGGCCAGCGGCACGCCGTGCTTGTCGATGGCGGCGCCGCCGATCACGTCGTGGCTCAGCTCGAAGCCCAGGCTGTATTTGCTGTTGGCCAGCTCCAGCACCTTGACCGCTTCGGCCATGATTTCCGGACCAATACCGTCGCCTGGAAGAATCAGAATCTGCTTGCTCATGCTTTCCTCGTTTCAATCGGGCGACCTGCCCGTGGGCAGGTCGGAAAAATAATCAGCGTTCGGCCCACACCACCAGCACATCGGTGCTGAACGTGCCGTCGGCTTGAATCTCGTAATAATCGCGTACTTCCTGACCCATGGCCTGTTGCAGCTCAAGGATCGCCGCGCGCAACACCTCTGGCGTCCGCATGCGCTCGACCCACGAGATGTATTCCAGGCGCAGCCGTTGACGACTGCTGCTGCGCACGTGCAAACCGGCCTCGCTGAGCTGCTGCATCCACTCGGCAGCGGAGTAGTCGCGCACGTGGCTGGTGTCGCGCAGCACTTCGACGGTTTGCAGGTAAGTGTCCAACAGCGGGCTGCCCGGCGACAAGACGTCGATGAACGCCGCCACGCCGCCCGGTTTCAGCACTCGACGCACTTCGCGCAACGCCACGCCCAGATCGCTCCAGTGGTGGGCCGAATAGCGGCTGAACACGAAGTCGAACTCACCGTCGGCGAACGGCAGGCGCTCGGCGTAACCGCGTACGGTACTGATGTTGTCGAGACCGCGATCAGCCGCAGCGGCGGCCACCACATCGAGCATCTGCTGGGACAGGTCGTAGGCCACCACGTCTTTGACCAGCGGCGCCACGTTGAAACTCACATGCCCGGCCCCGCAGCCCAAATCCAGCAGGCGTGCAGCGCCCTGCCCGGCCAGTTCGGCCTGGAGCAGCGCGAATTCGGTGCCTTGAGCGTGTACGGCGCTGCTCAGATAGGCCGAGGCTTGCTCGCCGAATTGTTTTTGCACGACTTGGGTGTGGGCGGTGGTGGTCATGGTGGTTTCCTTGGGACTTGTGTTGTTTGTGCTGCCGCCTTCGCGAGCAAGCCCGCTCCCACATTTGATTGCATTTCAACTGAAGAAACTCGGTCGAATGTGGGAGCGGGCTTGCTCGCGAAGGGGTCAGTCCTGCCTACATCAAATCAGGCATCGCGAAACAACCAGGGCTGGCTCGCCCGGTGCCTGGCCTCAAACGCCGCAATCGCATCGCCGTCCTGCAAGGTCAGGCCGATATCGTCCAGGCCGTTGAGCAGGCAGTGCTTGCGGAACGCATCCACTTCAAAGTGATACACCTTGCCGTCCGGACGGGTCACGGTCTGCGCGGCCAGGTCGACGGTCAACTGGTAGCCCTCTTCGGCTTCCACCTGTTTGAACAACTCGTCGACTTCCGCTTCGGTCAGGATGATCGGCAGCAAGCCGTTCTTGAAGCTGTTGTTGAAGAAGATGTCGGCGTAGCTCGGCGCGATGATGCTGCGAAAGCCATATTCATCCAGCGCCCATGGCGCGTGTTCACGGCTGGAGCCGCAACCGAAGTTCTCCCGGGCCAGCAGCACGCTGGCGCCTTGATAACGCTCGGCGTTGAGTACGAAATCCTTGTTCAACGGACGCTTGGAGTTGTCCTGGTAGGCGTAGCCCACGTCCAGGTAGCGCCACTCGTCGAACAGGTTCGGGCCGAAACCGGTGCGCTTGATCGACTTCAAGAACTGCTTGGGGATGATCTGGTCAGTGTCGACGTTGGCACGGTCCAAGGGGGCGACAAGGCCGGTGTGTTGGGTAAAAGCACGCATCGGTTATTCCTCAGATCAATTCGCGAACGTCGATGAAACGACCGTTGACGGCAGCGGCGGCGGCCATGGCCGGGCTGACCAGGTGGGTACGGCCACCGGCGCCCTGACGCCCTTCGAAGTTACGGTTGGAGGTAGACGCGCAGTGCTCGCCCGACTCCAGCCGGTCCGGGTTCATCGCCAGGCACATGGAGCAGCCTGGCTCGCGCCATTCAAAACCGGCTTCGAGAAAGATCTTGTCCAGGCCTTCCGCCTCGGCTTGCTCTTTGACCAGGCCCGAACCTGGCACCACGATGGCTTGCTTGATGGTCGACGCCACTTTGCGGCCCTTGGCGATCACCGCCGCAGCGCGCAGGTCTTCGATCCGCGAGTTGGTGCAGGAGCCGATGAACACGCGGTCCAACTGAATATCGGTGATCGCCTGGTTGGCCTTGAGGCCCATGTATTTCAGGGCACGCTCGATGGAGCCACGCTTGACCAGGTCGGCTTCTTTAGCCGGGTCCGGCACGTTCTGGTCGACAGCCAGCACCATTTCCGGCGAGGTGCCCCAGCTCACTTGCGGTTTGATCTGGGCCGCGTCCAGTTCGACCACGGTGTCGAACACGGCGTCGGCGTCGGACACCAGGTCCTTCCAGGCTTCGACCGCGGCGTCCCAATCGGCACCCTGCGGTGCGAACGGACGACCCTTGACGTATTCAATGGTCTTTTCGTCCGCTGCCACCATGCCCACCCGGGCACCGGCTTCGATGGACATGTTGCAGATGGTCATGCGGCCTTCGATGGAGAGGTCACGAATGGCGCTGCCGGCGAACTCGATGGCATGGCCGTTGCCGCCGGCGGTGCCGATCTTGCCGATCACGGCCAGCACGATGTCTTTGGCGGTCACGCCGAAGGACAATTTGCCTTCGACCAAAACCTGCATGTTCTTCATCTTTTTGGCGACCAGGCACTGGGTGGCGAACACATGCTCCACCTCGGAAGTGCCGATACCGTGGGCCAACGCGCCGAACGCACCGTGGGTAGAGGTGTGGGAGTCGCCACACACGACGGTCATGCCCGGCAAAGTGGCGCCCTGCTCCGGACCGATCACGTGCACGATGCCTTGACGCACGTCATTCATCTTGAATTCGGTGATGCCATATTCGTCGCAGTAGTCGTCGAGGGTTTGCACCTGCAAGCGCGAGACCTGGTCGACAATGGCGTCGATGCCGCCCTTGCGCTCCGGGGTGGTCGGCACGTTGTGGTCCGGGGTCGCGATGATGGAGTCGACGCGCCAGGGCTTGCGCCCGGCCAGACGCAGGCCTTCGAACGCTTGGGGCGAGGTCACTTCATGGATGATGTGACGGTCGATATAGATCAGCGACGACCCATCGTCGCGCCGTTTCACTTCATGGGAATCCCAAAGCTTGTCGTAAAGCGTTTTGCCGGCCATCAGTCGGTCCTCATCATCGGTCTTTCTATGCCCTGGGCGTTCAATAACCCTTTGGCTTGTGAGGCTGATGGTATGGCGCTACATTAAATAACTCAAATTCATATTTTTTATGCTTTGGATTACCAACTGGAATACACAAATGGACCTGGCCAACCTCAATGCTTTTATCGCCATTGCCGAAACCGGCAGCTTCTCCGGCGCCGGTGAACGCCTGCACCTGACACAGCCGGCCATCAGCAAACGCATCGCCGGTTTGGAACAACAATTGAACGTGCGCCTGTTCGATCGCCTGGGCCGTGAAGTCGGCCTGACCGAGGCCGGGCGCGCCTTGTTGCCGCGCGCTTACCAGATCCTGAATGTGCTGGATGACACCCGCCGCGCCCTCACCAACCTCACCGGCGAAGTCAGCGGGCGCCTGACCCTGGCCACCAGTCACCACATCGGCCTGCACCGCCTGCCCCCGGTGCTGCGCACCTTTACCCGGGAATACCCGAACGTGGCGCTGGATATTCAGTTCCTGGATTCGGAAGTGGCCTACGAAGAAATCCTCCATGGCCGCGCCGAAGTGGCGGTGATCACCTTGGCGCCCGATCCCCACCACCTGGTCCGCGCCACCCCGGTGTGGGACGACCCGCTGGACTTCGTGGTGGCACCGGAACACAGCCTGGCCGGCAACGCTACCGTGAGCCTGGCCGATATCGCCGGCCACCCGGCGGTATTCCCCGGTGGCAACACCTTTACCCACCATATTGTCAGCCGGCTGTTCGAGGCCCAGGGCCTCGCACCGAACATCGCCATGAGCACCAACTACCTGGAAACCATCAAGATGATGGTGTCGATCGGCCTGGCCTGGAGCGTGCTGCCGCGCACCATGCTCGATGATCAGGTGGCAAGCATCGCTTTGCCGGGCATACAGCTCAGTCGCCAGCTAGGCTATATCGTGCACACCGAAAGGACGCTGTCGAACGCTGCGCGGGCTTTCATGAGCCTATTGGATGCACAGGTCGATTTGCCAGGGATACCGGCATGAAGCTGTGCGGCCTCGAGGCCTGAGCCAGTCCGCGCCGAACGCCCATCGAGCCAAGGCCCTTTGATAATGCGCAACCCCGTCGATTCCGTGCCACCGCTGCCCCGCATTTACGCCTTGGACCCTCAAGAGGCGGAACAGAGCTGGGAGAGCGCCCCGCAATTGCTGGCGGCGCTCAATGCTGCCCGGCTGGGCGCCTGGTGCTGGGAAATCGACTCGGGAAAAATAAGCTGGTCGCGCGGCACCCAGGCGCTGTTCGGCTTCGACCCGCGCCAGCCGCTGCCCAAGGACCTGGACTACCTCGACCTGCTCGCTCCGGAAGACAGTGCCCGGGTGGTGCGCGCATTTCACGCGGTACTGGCCGGCGAGCCGTTCGAACAGGCCATGCATCACCGTATCCAGTGGCCCGACGGCAGCCTGCACTGGCTGGAAATCAACGGTAGCCTGGCGCCAGAAAAGAACGGACGGCGGCGCATGATCGGTGTAATCCGCGAGATCACCCATCAGCGAGACCGCGAAAACGCCCTCAGCCACTCCGAAAAACGCTTCGCCACGCTGTTTCACCTGTGCCCGAACATGGTCTTGCTCACCCGCCAGTCCGACGGACTGATCAGCGAGGCCAATCAGTATTTCGAAATGCTCTTCGGCTGGCCGCTGGCCGATGCCATTGGCCGCACAACCCTGGAACTGGGCCTGTGGCGCCATCCCGAGCAACGCGCGCTGCTGGTCAAGGCCACCCAGCGCAAAGGCGAGCCCATCACCATGGAGGTGCAGTTTTGCGCCAGCAATGGCCAGATCCACGACGGCACCCTCAGCGCGCAAAAGGTTGAACTGGAGGGCGAGGCGTATCTGATCAGTACCTTCCTCGACACCACTGAACGTAAAAATGCCGAACAAGCCCTCAAGGACAGCCAGGAACGCCTTGATCTGGCACTCGACTCCGCGCAGCTGGGCACCTGGGACTGGCACATTCCCACCGGCATGCTCTACGGTTCGGCCCGCGCAGCCCAATTGCATGGCCTGCCACCCGAGCCGTTTCATGAATCCTTCGATGCGTTTTTCGAAGGCATGCCCGATGAAGATCGCGACAACATGCGCAACGCCTATCGCACCCTGCGCGAAGGCCCCGCCGGCAACTATCAACTGACCTACCGCGTGCCCATGGAGGACGGCAGCTCCCGCTACCTGGAAAGTCGCGCACGCCTGTACCGCGACGAACAAGGCGCGCCACTGCGCATGGCCGGCACCCTGCTGGACATCACCGACCAGGTTGAACGCGAGCAACGCCTGACCGCCTCCGAAGAGAAATTCGCCAGCCTGTTCCAGGCCAGTCCCGACCCGATCTGCGTCACCTGCCTGGACAGCGGCGCCTTTATCGAGATCAACCCTGCATTTACCCAGACCTTCGGCTGGACCGCCGCCGAGGTCATCGACAAGAGCGCCGATCAGATCGGCTTGTGGGACGAGTCGAGCAAGCGCCTGCAACGCATCGAACGGGTGATTCGCGAACAGGCCCTGAGCAACGTGGCGATCGTGGTGCACCCCAAGGCTGGCCCGAGCCTGACCTGTGTGATTTCCAGCCGCTTGATCAAGGTCGGCGACCAGCCGTGCATCGTCACCACCTTGCGTGACATTACTCACCAGCAACGTTCGGAAGCCGCCCTGAAGGCCAGCGAAGAAAAATTCGCCAAGGCCTTTCACTCAAGCCCCGACGCGATTTCCATCACCGAGCGCGATACCGGGCGCTATGTGGAGGTCAACGACGGTTTCTGCCGCCTCACCGGCTACCGCGCCGAAGAGGCGATTGGCTTGACGCTGTACCAGATCGGCATCTGGGCCGATGAAAACCAGCGCGCCGCGCTGCTTGCCGAGTTGCAGATCAAAGGGCGCATCCATCACCTGGAAATGCTTTGGCACAACAAACGGGGTGATCTGCTGTCGGTCGAGGTGTCGGTAGAGCCAATCACCCTCAATGAAACCCCTTGCCTGCTGCTGACCGCGCGTGACGTCAGCCTGCTGAAAAACGCCCAGGCACAGATCCGCCACCTGGCCTACCACGATCCACTGACCAACCTGCCCAATCGCGCACTGCTGATGGACCGCCTCAGTCAGCAGATCGCCCTGCTCAAGCGCCATAACCTGCGCGGCGCCCTGCTGTTCCTCGACCTCGATCACTTCAAGCACATCAACGACTCCCTCGGTCACCCGGTGGGCGACACGGTGCTGAAGATTGTCACCGCCCGCCTGGAAGCCAGCGTGCGCATGGAGGACACGGTGGCGCGCCTGGGCGGCGATGAATTCGTGGTGCTGCTCAGCGGTCTTGACGGCTCGCGCACAGAAGTCAGCGGTCAGGTGCAGGAGCTGTCCGACACCTTGCGCGAATTGCTCTCCGAACCGATGTTCCTCGATGGGCATCGCTTGCAGGTCACCCCCAGCATTGGCGTGGCATTGATCCCGGATCATGGTTCCACGCCCGCCGACCTGCTCAAACGCGCCGACATTGCCCTGTACCGCGCCAAGGATTCGGGACGCAACACCACGCAGATGTTTCACAACAGCATGCAGAAGACCGCCAGCGAACGGCTGCGGATGGAAACCGACCTGCGCCTGGCCCTGTCACGCGGTGAATTCAGCGTGCATTACCAACCCCAGGTGGATGCGCGCAACAACCGAATCGTCGGTGCCGAGGCACTGGTGCGCTGGCAGCATCCGCAACTGGGCGCGCAGTCGCCCGCTGAATTCATCAAGGTGCTGGAGGACAGTGGCCTGATCCTTGAAGTGGGCACCTGGATCCTCGACGAAGCCTGCGCGGCGTTTCAACAGTTGATCGCCGACGGTCTGGTGGACCCGCTGAATTTCAGCCTGTGCGTGAACATCAGCCCACGGCAGTTTCGCCAGAACGATTTCGTCGAGCGCGTGGAGCGCAGCCTCAAACAGCACCAACTGCCGTTGAGTCTGTTGAAGCTGGAGATCACCGAAGGCATCGTGATCCAGAACCTCGACGACACCATCAGCAAGATGCGCCGCCTGAAAAAGCTCGGTGTGAGTTTTGCGATGGACGACTTCGGCACCGGCTACTCATCCCTCACCTACCTCAAGCGCCTGCCGGTGGATGCGCTGAAGATCGACCAGTCGTTCGTACGCGACGCGACCCACGACCCCAACGACGCGGAAATCATCCGCGCCATCGTGGCCATGGCCCGCAGCCTGAACCTGGAAGTGATCGCCGAGGGCGTGGAAACCCCGGAGCAACTGGCGTTTCTGCAAAAGCTGGGCTGCCATTTGTTCCAAGGGTATTTGCATAGCCGGCCGTTACCGATGGAGGGGTTCAGGCGGTTGCTGGGCTGAATCCGCTACGCCGCGGCCGCCGGGTGAGGCATGCCCAACAAGCGACTGACCTGCTCCAGTTCGGTCTCCCGGCGCAAAGCGGTGAACAGTTCCACCGCCTCCGGGTAGTTGCGTGTCAGCATCGCCAGCCATTGCTTCAGACGGCCCGGTGCCTGGCGCTCGGTGAGTTGCTCGACCGATTGAGTCCAGAAATCCTGAAGCATGGGTTGCATCTGTGCCCAGGTCATCTCGACCACTTCTTCACCGGCCCGGGCAGCAGCGATCTGGCGCGCCAGGTCCGGGCGCGCGACCAGGCCGCGACCCAGCATGATGTCTTCGGCGCCGCTGACTTCGCGGCAACGCTTCCAGTCTTCGACGCTCCAGATGTCGCCATTGGCGAATACGGGAACCTTGACCACGTCCTGTACCCGGGGGATCCACTCCCAATGGGCCGGCGGCTTATAGCCATCGGTCTTGGTGCGGGCATGCACCACGATATGCGCGGCGCCCCCTTCGGCAAGCGCCGTGGCGCAGACCAGCGCGCCGTCCGGGCTGTCGAAGCCCAGGCGCATCTTCGCGGTCACCGGAATGTGGGCCGGTACGGCACGGCGTACATGTTCGACGATCTGGTTGAGCAGCTCCGGCTCCTTGAGCAGCACCGCACCGCCCCGGGATTTATTGACGGTCTTGGCCGGGCAGCCGAAGTTGAGGTCGATCACTTGCGAACCCAGCTCACAGGCCAGGGCGGCGTTTTCCGCCAGGCACACCGGGTCGGAACCGAGCAGCTGCACGCGCAGCGGCACGCCGGCCGCGGTGTGGGCACCGTGCAGCAGTTCCGGGGCAAGCTTGTGGAAATAGGCGGGGGTCAACAGACGGTCGTTGACGCGGATGAATTCGGTCACGCACCAGTCAATACCGCCGACACGGGTCAGCACGTCCCGCAGGATGTTGTCGACCAACCCCTCCATGGGCGCCAAAGCAATTTGCATGGAAAACACTCAACAAAAATCGTGGCGCAGTTTACTGGGTTTCCTGCGGCAACCGTTAACCCCCTGTCAGCGCGGGACCATAACCGTCAAGAAACTCCGCTGGCATGCGCTTGGGCTTGCCAGTGGAGAGTTCGATGCAGACAAAGGTGGTCTGCGCACGCAGGAGGGTCGCGCCATCGCGGGGGCGGATCAACTGAAAGCGGCGGGTCATTTTCAGGCGCTGGTCCCAGTCGACGATCCAAGTGCCGAGTTGCAGCTCATCGCCCTCGTAACCGGCCGCCAGGTAGTCGATCTCATGGCGCACCACCGCCATGGCGCGGTCCAGGCGGCGATATTCGGTGAGATCCAACCCCAGGCGCTGGGAGTGACGCCACGCACAACGTTCCAGCCAGGACACGTAGACCGCGTTATTGGCGTGCCCCAGCCCGTCGATGTCTTCAGGGGCCACCTGCAGATCGATGATAAACGGCGTTGCCAAATCCCAGCCCATGTCGTGCTCCCGGTCGATTAACGTGACCGGGGCAGTGTATCAGGCCGTTTGCCGTGCCTGTAGGCGAGCACCGGCCAACAAGGCCAGTACGCCTTCGATCACACGGGGATCAGCCAACACTTTCTGATGACCGCCCTGCTCCAGGCGCAGCAGCCGGCTGTCAAACCAGGCGTCGTGGATCTTTTGCGAGGCCTTGACCGGTACGAAGGTGTCGTCTTCGGCGTGTACGATCAGGCCGGGAACGTTCATCTGATAGTGAGCCACATCCAGGTGCTTGAGAGGCATGCCGAAGGCGTGCTCCACTTCCTGGATAAACGCCGAGCGCGCCCGCGGCGGCAAGCCGACCATGCGCGTAAAACCACGCAACACGTCCAGGAACCGCGACGGCGCAGCAATACTCACCAGCGCCTCAGTGCGCAGCCCCAGTTGGACAGCGAGCATCGCGCTGGCCCCGCCCATGGAGTGCCCCACCACCGCGTGCAGCGGCGGCAGCTCGTTCGCCGCCTCCAGCATGGCGCGGGCGAACAGCAACAAATGCGCCTCACGCCCGGGTGAACGTCCGTGGGCCGGGCCTTCCAGGGCAATCACCGAGTAACCGTCCTGCACCAGCGCCGTGATCAGGCTGGCGAACTGTGTGGGACGCCCCTCCCAGCCGTGCATCAGCAGCACCGCGGGCCCCTGCCCCCAGCGCAAGGCCGACAGGCCGAAACGCAGGGTGATGCGCTCCGATTGCGCCAGCAGTGGCAGCTCCCAATCACGTGGAGGCAAATTGCGCGGTGTCATGAACGTACGGCGCATGCGGTTGGCCACCGCTTGCGGCGCCAGCCGGCCCAACGTGCCATTGACGCCACGAATCCAGGTTAACGCGCCCATCGCAAGCCCTCCTCAGCGATCAGCGCACCGCCGACTTGGCGGCACGCAGCACACGGTCCGACAACTCACCAGGCCCCAAGGCGCGAGCAAGTGCCAGGCCACCAATCATCAGGGCCATGTCGGCCAGGGCCTTGTCGGTGTCCTCCGGGCTGGCGGCCAATTGCGCCGCCATCAATTCACAGTGCTCGTTCAACGCCTCGCGGAAGGTGTCCGGCAAGCGCGACATTTCGCCCACGGTCGCCGGGATCGGGCAGGCCTGTGCGGTCGAGTCGCGATGCTTGCGTGACAGGTAGAACGCCGCGACCAGGCCCCTGCGCTCTTCACCGGTCAGTTGCGGGTCCATGTCGTCGATGGAGGCGCGGCGGCGGGCCAACAGCTGGGTGAAGGCCTCCAGCATCAGCGCATCCTTGCTTTCGAAATGCGCGTAGAAACCGCCCACGGTCAGCCCCGCCGCCCCCATGACTTCGCCCACGCTCGGTTCAGCCGGACCGCGCTGGATCAGCGCAGCACTGGCGGCTTGCAGGATGCGTTCGCGGGTTTGCGCTTTTTTATCGTTCATCGTTTGCCTCCGGGTCCCATGGGTTGAATATTATTACCATAATAATATTTGGCAAGCCACTCGCATGACCACTCGTCCGAGCACATCAATGGGAATAAATCACTCGTCTCAATCGTTCTCCGTGCAACGAACCCTGAAGTGGAGTCATCGCGATGGCCTGGAGGCAACAAAACGAGAAGTGCGCGTGGGTGGCTGGAGAGGCCCCCTACATCTTTGATAATGAATACACAGCCAATTTCATCAGCAGCTTTAGCACGGTGCTGATTTCGAGAATTGAGGCTGAAGGAGTAGGCAACCAGCCATTCGGCAAGTTTTTCAACGACAGCGACGGACACGCCGAATACAACTTCCTGCAGGCCCTGCGTGCCAATGAGTGGGTATTCGACGCGGGCTATCAAGAGATCGTGGTACGCATCAACAACTCGCCCTGTCGGCAATGCTGCGTACTGTTCAAACAATTTATGGAAGACATCCGAGAGCGCTTTCCGAACACCACGCTGGTGATCGAAGCCGCCAATATCTATCACCCAAATGACCCGACGGATCAAGGCTGCCTGCGCGCAATTTCACGCCTGCCGGGCATTCGGGTGGAAATGTGGAACGTTGCACTGGAGAACGCCCAGAACCAGGGCCCGCAGGTCGATGCTGCGAAAGAAATGGCGCGTGTCAGAAAATCGCTGCGCACCGCTGAAGTGGTTCGAAAAATGCCCTGACTCGCCGGCGCAAAAAACTCAAACGCCAGACAAACAAAAGGGCCATTCAATAATTGAATGACCCTTAAAAATCCCGCAGAGCGGGTAAACGTGGCGTCCCCTAGGGGACTCGAACCCCTGTTACCGCCGTGAAAGGGCGGTGTCCTAGGCCACTAGACGAAGGGGACACAAACCTTCTATACAACTGATCAGTGCTGAGAACTGATCGATTCAAGGACGGTGTGGCCAGACCTTGAACCTGTAAATTGGTGGAGCTAAACGGGATCGAACCGTTGACCTCTTGCATGCCATGCAAGCGCTCTCCCAGCTGAGCTATAGCCCCGGATTTTTCGTCTCGCGACGCAGCAGGCCTTTCGAACTGCTTGTTGAAACTGGCGTCCCCTAGGGGACTCGAACCCCTGTTACCGCCGTGAAAGGGCGGTGTCCT